>JAOUDU010000648.1 GCA_029859085.1 Gammaproteobacteria bacterium
CAGCCACCTGGCGCCGCTGGACAGCGCGACCGGGGTGGCCGCGGTAACCCGCGAGTTCCTGGCCGCCGCCGGCCTGCTGCAGGAACGGACCTGCCAGGGCGCGGTTCCCCGCAGCCGGGATGCGGACCCGGATAACCCGGGCCGCGACGATTCGCGCCCTGATAGCACAGGCCCTGACAAAAAGCATATTGCGTCCTCCTTCAGTCGCGCGGCCCCGGCCTATGACTCCGTCGCGAAACTGCAGCGCGACGTGGGCGGGAAGTTACTGCACCGGCTGTCCGGGGGTGTCGCGGCGGTGGTGCTCGACCTGGGCTGTGGCACGGGTTATTTCCGCCCCGGCCTGGGCGCACGGTTCCCCGGCGCCAGCTACATCGGCCTGGACCTGGCCCCGGGTATGGTCGAATACGCCCGCGCCCATACCGGTACCCGGGACGACGGCCTGTGGCTGGTCGGCGATGCGGAATCGCTGCCGCTGGCCGCGCATTCCGTGGATGTGGTATTCAGCAGCCTGGCGATCCAGTGGTGCCAGCGCCCGGAACTGTTGTTTGCGGAACTGGGGCGGGTGCTGCAACCCGGTGGCCGCTGCGTATTCACCACCCTGGGGCCCGGTACCCTGGGCGAGCTGCGCCAGGCGTGGGCCGCCGTTGATCACCACCGGCATGTAAATGAATTCCTGCCGCAAGGCGAGCTGCTGGCGGCCGCCGGGCGGGTCCCGGGCATCGAACTGCGCCTGGAGAGCGAGCGCCACTGCATGTATTACCAGCGGGTGGCCGAACTGCTGGCGGAACTCAAAACCCTGGGTGCCCACAACATGAACCGGGACCGGCCGGCCGGACTGACCAGCCGCAAGACCCTGCAGGGCATGTTGCAGGCCTATGAATCCTGGCGGGTGGATGGGATGCTGCCGGCGAGCTATGACGTGATTTTTGGCGAGGTGATAAAGCGATGACCAGGACCTGGTTTGTAACCGGTACCGATACCGGTGTGGGCAAGACCGCCATCAGTTGCGCGCTGCTGGCCGCCGCGGGCAGGGCCGGGTTGCGCACCGCCGCGATCAAGCCTGTCGCGGCGGGTTGCGATGCGTCGGGCCGCAACGAGGATGCGCTGCAGCTGATGCAATGGATGACTGAGCCGCTGGACTATGAACAGGTAAACCCCGTCGCGCTGGCCGCCGCGGTCGCGCCCCATATCGCCGCGCAGCAGGAGGGGCGATCGCTGCAGGCCGGCCGCCTGGCGGGCCTGTGCCGGGGGGTGATGCTCGGCGGAGCCCAGTTCGTGCTGATCGAGGGAGCCGGGGGCTGGCGCGTGCCGATCAGCGGGCGCGAGACCCTGGCGGACCTCGCGGTGCAATTGCAGGTGGGAGTGATACTGGTGGTGGGCATGCGCCTGGGCTGCATCAATCACGCCCTGTTGACCGCGGAAGCCATCGCCCGGGACGGGCTGCATCTGGCCGGCTGGGTCGCCAACCACGCGGGGGAGATGATGCCCTGCCACCGGGAAAACCTGGACACATTGCGACGCATGCTGCCGGCGCCCCTGTTGGGGGAGGTCCCGGCCCTCGCGCCTTTTGATGCCGGAGAAGCCGCCAAAAGCCTTTCGCTGCAAACCCTGATGAGTTAGTAAGTGCTTACATAATCGTAAAACTTGATCCAGGTCTATATAGCCCGTTTCTCAGGCCCGCCGGCGCTTCACAGCAAAAATACTATTTGACTTCCCGCCAGAAAGGCCGAGAATGTGAGCGCTGAACACATAGCTCTTCCCGCACACTCGTGCGACATCCCTGGAGAGCGAGTACAAACGAGAGGTCACTACCATGCCAGCGTACAAGGCGCCCCTGCGCGACATCAGCTTCGTTATGAATGAGTTGCTCGAGTCCGAGAAACTCTACCAGACGCTTCCCGGCTACGAGGACGCCACGGCGGACCTCATGAGCGCCATTATCGAAGAGGGCGCCAAGTTCGCCGAGCAGGTGCTGTCGCCCCTTAACCAGAGCGGGGACGAGGAGGGCTGCCACTGGAGCGCGGAGGGCGTGACCACCCCCGAGGGATTCGCTGACGCCTATCACCAGTATGTTGAAAACGGCTGGCCGGCTTTGAGTGCAAGTACCGAAGTGGGGGGCCAGGGCATGCCCAACCTGCTGGGCATCGTCATCAATGAATTGGCCGGCACCGCCAACTGGTCCTGGCTGATGTACCCGGGCCTGAGCCACGGCGCGGTGAAGACGATCGAGGAGCACGGTGACGCCGGGCAGAAGGAGAAGTACCTCACCAAACTGGTCGCGGGAACCTGGACCGGCACCATGTGCCTGACCGAGTCCCATTGCGGCAGCGACCTCGGCCTGTTGCGCACCAAGGCAGAGCCCCGGGCCGACGGCAGCTATGCCGTTACCGGCACCAAGATTTTCATCAGTGCCGGCGAGCACGACATGGCCGAAAATATTGTCA
>JAOUDU010000647.1 GCA_029859085.1 Gammaproteobacteria bacterium
GCGTATCGCCATTGAGAGGCCGGACAGCGGCGACCGCGCGGTGGAGCAGGCGATCCGGCTCACCGATGTGGCGGTAGCCACTTCCGGGGATTACCGCAATTTCTTCGAGATAGACGGCAAACGTTATTCCCACAGTATCGACCCGCGCACGGGTTACCCCGTGGCCCATGACCTGGTCTCCGTGACCGTGCTTCACCCCAGTTGCATGATGGCTGACGGCTGGGCCACCGCGCTGGTGGTGCTGGGGTACGAGGACGCGATGGCGGTGGCGCAGGAGCAGGGATTAGCGGTATATTTCATCCGACGCCTGGGAGACGCCTTCGTTGACAGCCACACCCCGGCGTTTGAGCCCTACCTGGAAAGCGCCGGCTCAGAACACTAACAGGAATCCACAGGATTCCGGAGAGAGGACATGTCCCTGTTTTTCATATCCGTGCTCGTTATCTGCCTGGTCATGGCGGGTATGGCTGTAGGCGTGATGAACGGGCGCCCCCCGATCAAGGGTTCCTGTGGCGGCATGGGTGCGCTCGGCATCGACACCGCCTGCGAAATCTGCGGCGGCAACCCGCAGCGCTGCGACGAACAGACCCGGGATCCCAAAGCGGCTGCGACCAGGCCTGAGCTGTACTATTCAGCGGAGAACGCGTCACCCGGGCCCGCGGACACTTCCGCCGAAAAATCCGCCGACAAATAGCCCCGGGAGGCTCACCTTGAACCCCCCCAGTGGTTCCATCAGGCACTACGCGCCGTTTATAGGCCTGCGCTACAGTTTCAGCCGCAAGCGCAACCGGTTTACCTCCGTGATCGCCATGGTGTCCATGCTGGGGATGGTGATCGGTGTCGCCAGCCTGATCACAGTGCTGTCAGTGATGAACGGGTTCGGGGGCGAGTTGCGCGGTCGCATCCTGTCCCTGGTTCCCCACGGCTATGTGTCCCATCGGGACGGTGGCATCACCGGCTGGCGAGAACTGGCTGCGCAGCTGGGGGGATACCCCGGAGTGGTCGCAGTCTCGCCCTACATCAGCGACAAGGTGCTGCTGGCCAGCCCCACCAACCAGCGCGGTGCGGTTCTGACCGCGATCGATCCGGCGCTGGAAAAAACGGTATCCAGGATCCCCGCGGCGATGGTGGCCGGTTCGCTGGAGAGCCTGGATGAGCCGGGTTTCAACGTGGTGCTGGGGGCTTCCCTTGCCCGTATTCTGCGGGTAGCGCCCGGGGACTTTGTCGATGTGACGGTGCCGCGGCTCACCGTCACACCGATGGGCGTGTTTCCCCGCAGCAAACGGCTGCAGGTCATCGGCCTGTTCGAGGTGGGCGCGCAACCGGACGGCTACCAGGCCTATGTGTCCCTTGCCACCGGGCAAAAATTACTGGGCCAGCGCGATCATGTCGACGGACTGCAGGTCAGGACCAGCGACCTGTTTACCGCCCCGGCGGTCATGGCGGGTCTCGCCGCTGAGCTGCCACCGGGATACGAGGTGAGCGACTGGAGCCAGAGCCAGGGCTCCCTGTTCAGGGCCGTGAAAATGGAGAAGCTGATGGTCAGCCTGTTGCTGCTCAGCGTGGTGGCAGTGGCGGCGTTCAACATCGTCTCCACGCTGGTGATGTCGGTGGCGGAGAAGCGGCGCGACATCGCGGTGCTGCGCACCATGGGAGCCCGGGCCAGCGGCATCATGATTATTTTCGTCGCCCACGGCATCGGGCTCGCCGCGGTCGGCATTTCAGTCGGCGCCCTGCTGGGCACCGCCCTGGGCCTGAATATTTCGCGGGTCACCGCCTTCATAGAGAATGTCTTCGGAGTCAAGTTGTTCGATCCAAGTGTCTATTTTATCAGTGAGCTGCCCTCCGACCTGCAGTGGCCGGACGTCGGCGCCGTGGTGCTGGCATCGCTGTTGCTGAGCCTGCTGGCCACGATCTACCCCGCCTGGCGGGCCACCCGTATCGCGCCCGCCGAGGTATTGCGCTATGAGTAACCCGGTCCTGCGCTGCGAGTCATTGTGCCGTGCCTACGAGGATGGCGGCAGGACCGTCAGGGTGCTCGAGAATGTCGAGCTGAGCCTGGTGGCGGGAGAGAAGATCGCCGTCATCGGCGCCTCGGGTTCAGGCAAGTCGACGTTGCTGAACCTGCTGGGGGGGCTCGATAACCCGACCAGCGGCCGGGTGCTGATGGCAGGGCAGGACCTGTCGACACTGGGGGAGCGCGAACTGTGCCAGCTGCGCAACCGGCGCCTGGGTTTCGTCTACCAGTTCCACCACCTGCTGCCGGAGTTCGATGCCAGGGAGAACGTGGGCATGCCGCTGCTTATCGGCGGGCTCTCCCGCGCCGAGGCCTGGCGCCGTGCGGCGCAGATGCTCGACAGGGTGGGCATGTCCCACCGCCTCGACCACCGCCCGGGCCAGCTCTCCGGTGGCGAGCGCCAGCGGGTCGCAATCGCCAGGGCGCT
>JAOUDU010000649.1 GCA_029859085.1 Gammaproteobacteria bacterium
TCTATGTGCATCGAGGCGATCGATCACCTCGATTTCAACGCCTCAAAGCGCCGGTTAAAGACGAGCTGGAGGATCTGGTTCAGCGCATCAGTAAACGTGTAGGCCGCTGCCTGGAACGCCACCTGAGCAATAAGAAATCCACCTCCCTGCCCGACCACTACTTACACCGCCTCCCAGGGCACCCCCGGAGACAAGGTGAATTGATGCGCAGCATCAAGAGAGGGTGCCCTGGGGTACATTGCATCTTTTCGCTGGAAAGGATTCCAGCTCAACAGCAATCAATCAGCAGGGAGGCCAATGGGAAAAAACCTTGCTTGCCCTCATGCGTGCTGCAGTCCAGGGATGGACGAACATGAATTGCAAGCTCACCGATGCGGGCACCATTTCAGAAGAATAGGCTAAATTTTCGCGAGGATTCAAGACTCAGCAACTAAGCTAGCGCAGAAAATTTACTCACAACACCTCTTTTATCCCACCTATACGTATACTTTCCTTTAGGATGTTGCAAACATTGGTGTACAGTCCAGCATCCTCAAATGATCTAGCTTAAAAAGCCCCACTCTTCGACAAGGAATACCGGCATGGACGCAGCAACAAAATCGTCAAGATTTGGCCCGGCTACCCTGTGCCTCGCTTTACTGGCGTCGCTCCCCACGACCTCCAAAGCGGAGCAGGGTCTTGACGTTCTGACGATACACTCAATTACCGCCATTGCCATTACCGACGCCCTCGACGACACATCCATGAACCTGATTTACCTGTCCGGCGCCACTTTGATGGCGGCCGCAAGATTCGGTACACCCACCGGTGCCACGGGCGTAGCCTTCAGTGTTGCCAAGGTCGCTTATGCCGGTGGAACCGGTGACCTGGCGCTAGGTGGTGACGCTGCGTTACTGATAGCGAATTTGGTCGATATTATCACCGATACACATGACGACCTGCTCGTATATGTTGCAGATCAAGCCCCCCCGTTCTTTATCCGTAGGGTGGTGCCCGCAGCTGGGGTCGACGCGAATTACGTCCCAATTTACCAGGGGCGTCCGTTCAATCTTAATCTGACGATAACCAAGCCGGCCAGTGAGGCGGCCACACTTATTATTTATGAATACGACGTAGGCGGCCTGTTTGGAAGCCCTTCGGACTTCCTGGGTGACGTAAGTTTTCGCAATGGCTACACCATATCCAGGGATCGGATATACGTCCCCTCTCCTGCAGAAGGCTCCCTCTACTCTGTAGAATATTCTTACGAAAAAGACGCAGGGAAATATGCCGACCTCAATACATATTACCAGTCGATAACACCCGAGCCTTTCGAGGTAACGCCGTCTGCTGGAGCAAATGGTCAAATTCGCGATAGCAAGTTTGACACGATAGTGAGTGAATTCGTCACCCCGAACACCACTACTACCTTCGTGATTTTACCGAACCGGTGGTATCGCGCTGAAATGGGCGGAACCTGCGGCGGCCAGCTGGTCGGGAACACTTATACCACCAATCCAATAACAGCGGCCTGCACCGTCGTCGCCAGCTTCGTGGAGATCGATACAGATGCTGACGGCGTAACTGACAGGAACGATGCCTTCCCCAACGACCCTACCGAAACAATGGATAGCGATGGCGACGGCATTGGCGATGTCGCCGATATCTTCCCCAATGCCGTGACGACCCTAATTGCCTCAGGCGGCGGCGACAAAGCCGTCACCGTATCCGTAGAACCGGACTCCGATTCTTTCTGTTCGCTTACCACCGTCTCAGTACAGCCGGTGGGTTCGCCAAAAAGTGGATTCCTTGGTGGGGTCCAGAATCAGGTGAGCTTCACGCTCACCGGTTGCGAAGAGGGCGAGGCCGTGAAGATCACGCTGGATTTTGGCGAGCCTATGCCTATCGGTGCCACAGCTGTAAAAGTCGACGTTGATTCCTGGACTCAAATTAATGGTGCGTCCTATACCGACAGTACCGTGACCTATTCCCTGGTCGACAATGGCGTGTATGACACAAACCCGGACGCGGGCTCGATAAGCGATCCGGTAACAGTAGCCTCGAGACCCCCAACGATACCGGTGATGCCCTTCTCGCTGCTGGCCCTGCTAGGCGCACTGCTCACATATCTCGGCGTGAAGGAACTCAGTCGTAATTCGCGCAAGAATAACTGATATGGCCCGCATATCGAGGTCTGCGGTCGCTGTGGCGGGTCTGTCAGGGTCATTGTCGATGCGTCGAACCGTTGCATAGAGGACCAGGACTACGGCATTGATGCCAGGCGGCAACGCTATCCCGAGGAAGAAAGTTTCCAGTACCAACCCTGCGTGAAATCCGGCAAGCATTACCCTTGGGATGACCACGCCAGGTTGGCCATCAAGGACTACAACCTGCACGACCTGAGCATCTGAACATCTACAGCAAATTTGCGCAGAGCTTTTATCCGCTGGAATGGGG
>JAOUDU010000057.1 GCA_029859085.1 Gammaproteobacteria bacterium
GTGCCGGTAGGCCTCCGCTATGCCCAGCGCGGACTCGGGGATGGCCCCCAGGCCGCGCCACTCGAAACTCGGCCGCAGCTCGAACACCTCGCTGACCGCGGCCTGGGCCCTGGGATTACCCGTGGGCGTTACCGCGCGGGTGTACTGGTTCTCGATGTCGGCGCGGCCCTCGTTGAGCTGGCGCACCAGCATCAGGATCGATTGCAGCACATCCAGTGGCTCGAAGCCTGCGATCACCACCGGTTTGTGATACTGCCGGGCGCAAAAGCCGTAGGCGTCGGAACCGATGATGACGCTGACATGGGACGGCCCGATAAAACCGTCCACCTCCAGGGTCTCACCCTGGCCTGCCCCGGGAGGCACGTCCAGGATCGCTTTCATCGCGGCGGGGGTCAGCACGTGGTTGCAGAACACCGAGAAGTTGTCGAGCCCGCCGCGCTGCGCCTCCAGGATGCCCAGGGCGGTGGGCGGCGTGGTGGTTTCAAAGCCGATGCCGAAGAACACCACCTGCCGGTCGGGGTTGGCCCGGGCCAGCTCCAGCGCATCGCTCACCGAATACACCATGCGCACATCCGCGCCCTCCGCCCTGGCGTGCAACAGGCTGCGCCGCTTGCTGCCCGGTACCCGCAGCATGTCGCCGTAGCTCGCCAGGATGACCTCCGGGTGGTCGCACACGAGGCGGATGGCCATATCCAGGCGGCCGATGGGCAGCACGCACACCGGGCAGCCGGGGCCGTGGATCAGCTCGATATTGGCGGGCAGCAGGTCGGGTATGCCGTAGCGGAACACCGCGTGGGTATGGCCGCCGCAGAACTCCATCAGGCGGTATTTCCGGTCGGGCCGCGCTTCTGTGCGCAGCGCCTGTGCCAGCCCCCGGGCGCGCTCGCCGTCGCGGAACTCATCAATGTATTTCATGGCTGCCTCGCTGGCTCATTTCACTGGCAAGGCCGATCGCGGCCATTGCCTCCAGGGTTTTTTGCGCCTCGTGCTCGTTCAGTTTGGCCAGGGCGTAACCCACGTGCAGGATGACGTAGTCTCCCACCTGCAGGTCGTCCACCAGGTCGGTCCCGATTTCCCGGATGACGCCCCCCGCCGACGCCAGGGCCCGGTCGTGGGCCAGGATCTCGGTAATGCGTACAGGTATTGCCAGGCACATGGTTGAACCTCGTATTCAGTCAGTGTTGTCTGGGACTGCGCTGCGCCACCCAGGCCTGCCCCAGGCTGATCGCGCCGTCATTGGGCGGCATCGCGGTGGCGGCCAGCACCTGCAGCCCGCGTTGTTGCAAGCGCGCCGGTATCTCCCTGGCCAGGTGGGCGTTCAGGAAGCAGCCCCCGCACAGCGCGACAGTGTCCACCCCCGATAGCAGCGCCGCGGCGGCGACCCACTCGGTTACCGCCTCGACCAGGGTGCCGTGCAACCAGTCGGCCCCCAGCGCGGGCTCCCTGCAATCCGCCAGCCGGGCCAGCAGCGGGCTGAAATCCAGCACCCCTGCGGCCAGGGTGTAGCCGTTGCGCAGCGCAAGCGGTTGCCGGGCCAGCCCTTCCAGGCGCATCGGGGGTTCCCCCTCAAAGCTGGCCCGGTCGCATACGCCAAGCAAACCGGCGGCGGCGTCGAATAATCGCCCGGCGGCGGTGGTGACCGGCGCCGCACCGGTCGCCAGCAGTTGCGCCAGTGCCGGCGCCAGTGGCTGGCTGGCGAAGCGGACGGCGATCTCGTCGCCGCGCCCCAGCTGCTGCAGTACCCCGGCGGCCATGCGCCAGGGTTCGCGCGCGGCGGCATCGCCCCCGGGCAGGGCCAGCGGCGCGAAATGCCCCAGCCGTTCGAAGCTGCCACCGTCCACCAGTAATAACTCGCCGCCCCAGGACTCGCCGTTGCTGCCGGTGCCGTGGCCGTCCAGGGTGACGGCGAGGGCGGGGGCCTCGCGGCCGTGCTCAGCCAGGACCGCACCGGCGTGGGCGTGGTGGTGCTGCACCCGCACCAGGGGCAGGTCCAGGCTGGCGCCCAGTCGTTCCGCCAGCCGGGTGGAGGCGAAATCGTTGTTCCAGTCGCAGGCCAGCAGTTGCGGGCGCGCCTGCAACATGGCCTGCAGCGCGGCGGCGGTCTCGGCGTGGAAGGCCACCGCCGCCGGCGTATCCAGGTCCCCGACATGCTGGGAAATATAGGCCAGGTCACCCCGGGTCATGGCCACGGTGGATTTCAGGTGGGCGCCCAGGGCCAGTACCCTCGGGCCGTCCTTCGCCAGGCTGATGGCATGGGGGGTATAGCCCCGGGCGCGGCGAATAATCGTGCTGGCGCCGGGCGTCACGCGCAGCACGGAGTCATCCGCCCGCGCCGCTATCTCCCGGTCGTGGTGAAGCACCAGGTCGGCAATGCCGGCCAGCCGCCGCTGTGCCTCGCCGGCGTCGATCAGCAGCGGGTCGCCGCTGATATTGGCGCTGGTCATCACCAGCACCAACTCGTTGGCCTCGTCCAGCCACTGTCGCCCCGGGGGTTTCCCGAGCAGCGCGTAAAACAGCAGGTAGTGGATGGCGGTGTAGGGCAGCATCAGGCCCAGCGTGTCGAGGCCCGGCGACAGGGCCGGGCTGAGCGGGGGCGGGTCCCCGGTTTCCGGCAGCCCCGGGGCCGGCAGCACCACCACCGGTCGCTCGGGGCTTGCCAGCGCCGCGGCAGCGGTCGCGTCCAGTTGCACATGGCGCGCCGCGCTCGCGGTGTTCAGCACCATTACCGCAAACGGTTTGCCGTCGCGCAGTTTGCGCTGGCGCAGGTTCTCCACCGCAGTGTGATCGCGGGCATTGCAGGCCAGGTGATAACCCCCCAGGCCCTTGATCGCGACTATGCGGCCGGCGCCCAGCGCGCTGGCCAGGTCGTCGATATCCCCGGACAGGCGGGGGCCGCAGTCGTGGCAGGCCACCGGCTCGGCGTGAAAGCGCCGGCTGGCGGGATCGGTGTATTCAGCGTGACAGGCCTGGCACAGGGCAAAGTCCGCCATGCTGGTGTTGGCGCGATCGTAGGGCAGGCGGCGGGTCATCGTGAAACGCGGGCCGCAGTCGCAGCAGGCGATAAAGGGGTGCAGGTAGCGCCGGTTGCCCGGGTCGAATAACTCGCCCAGGCACGCATCGCAGATGGCCGTGTCCGCCGGGATCGCGGCGCCGCTGGCCGCGCCGGGTGCCGTTTCGAGTATTTCGAAGCCGCTGCCCTGGCCCAGGGCCATCGGCGCCTGGATCAGGCTGTCGATCCGGGCCAGCGGCGGGGCCTCCCGCTGCAGCAGCTGGACGAAGTCGTCCAGGCGGACGCCCTGGGCCTCGATCACCACTCCCTCGGGACCGTTGTGGACACTGCCGGTAATGCCCAGCCGCGCGGCGCAGCGATACACGTGGGGGCGAAAGCCCACGCCCTGCACCAGCCCGCGCAGCCGGATGCGCCGCCGTTCCAGGGCGCTCTCGAGTGCAGGGCTGTGGGCCGGGGAGTTCACTGTTCAGGCACTCGCCACTGCCATGTCCCGGGCCGCCCCAATCCATTTCAGCCAGCGATCGATGCCCTCGCCGGTGGTGGCCGATACCTTGATCACCGCGATCGAGGGGTTTACCCGGCGGGCGTTGGCAATCAGCAGGTCCACGTCGAAATCGAGGTGGGGCAGCAGGTCGACCTTGGACACCAGCATCAGGCTGCTTGCGGCGAACATATTGGGGTACTTCAGCGGCTTGTCCTCCCCCTCGGTCACCGAGGCGATCACCACCTTGTGGGCTTCTCCCAGGTCGAAGCCGGCGGGGCAGACCAGGTTGCCCACGTTCTCGATGAACAGGATACCGTCCTGCACATGCAGCCGGTGGAAGGCCTCGTCGATCATCGCCGCGTCCAGGTGGCAGCCGCGGCCGGTATTCACCTGGATTGCCGGGGCGCCGGTGGCGCGAATGCGATCGGCATCCGCCGATGTCTCCTGGTCGCCCTCGATCACCGCCACGGTGGTGCCCGGCAGCAGCCGCTGCAGCGACGCCACCAGCAGGCTGGTTTTGCCCGCCCCCGGGGAGGACACCAGGTTGAGCGCCAGCACGCCGTGGCTGTTGAAATGCCGCCGGTTGTGCGCCGCCAGCGCGTTGTTCTTGCCCAGGATATCCTGCTCGACGCTCACCAGGTGCGCGCGCCGGGACGGGTCATCCCGCAGGCTGTGCACGTCACCCGCGGGGGCGGGGTGAGAGTGGTCGTGATGGGAGTGATCGTGATCGTGATCGTGGTGAACATGCGCATGATCATGGTGAGTGTGACCGTGATCGTGTTCATGGTCGTGATGACGGTGGTCATGCGCGGTATGGCCCTGCGCCTGTTCGCCCATCTCCAACCGGGTTTCGCCCTTGCCACAACCGCATACACCGCACATCAGATCACCTCCAGTTCTTTCAGGCGCAATTCCTCGCCCTGTTCCACGATCAGGCCGAAGCCGCCGCAATCCGGGCAGGCTTCGCCGCGCCGCGCTATGGTCACCAGCCGCGAGCAGTCCATACACCATGCGCGCCCCTGGATCTCCCGTATCTCCAGCACCGCGCCTTCCGCCGGGGAGTTTCTGGCCTCCACGTCGAAGGCGAAATCCAGGGCGTGTGGATCGACATGCCCGAGCACGCCCACCTCCACGATCACCCGCCGCACCCGCCGGAAGCCGCGCTGCCGCTGCTGGTCGCGAATCAGGTCCACCAGGCTGTTGCACAGGGCGATCTCGTGCATGCCACTCAATCCCCCGCCTGCAAGTGCAGGGCCCAGGGCGCGCAGGGGTCGTAGCTCGCCACCAGCAGTGCAACCTGCCGCCTTGTCGGCGCCGCCAGCGCCCCGAGCCTGGCCGCCACCGGTCCCCGCGGGCCGAAATGCCAGTCGGTGGGAGCCAGCACCCGCCAGTCCATCACGGTATCGACCGCCGGGGCCAGCGCCACCCGGTGGAATACCGGCCCCCGGGCGGTAACGGCGCAGCCGATGCCGTACCTCGTATTGCCGGTTTTATAGGCAGGCTCCGACGGTGACCAGGCGCTGGCCTGGACGTCGGCGGCGTAATCCGTATTTCCCGCCAGCGCCCTGATGACCGCGCGGACATCAAGCAACTGCGCCAGCAGCCGGCTCATTACCGTGCTGCCCATGGCGGCCTGTAACTCGCTCAGCAACGGGTCCCGCCCCATGGCAAGGGGTCCCACCTGCAGTGGGCTGCCCGCCGGGTCCAGGTGGTCGAAGGGCTCACAGGCCAGGGCGGCGGATGCCGCTTCCCGCCAGCGGCCCGGGTCCAGCATCGGCGCCGGCGTCTCTGCCGCCGGCTCCATTGCCTCGGCCTCCCGGGCGAGGCGGATAACCCTGGCCGCAAGGCTGTCGCTCGCGCCCACCCACTGCATGAGCTTATCGAGACTGTCGACCTCCTCCAGGCCCTTTGCCAGCAGCCGCAGGGCCGCGCTGCGCTCGCGCTCGCCGGCCGCCTGGTACACAGTTTTCAGTGCCGCCATCTGGCGGGCTTCACCCAGCAGGTCGGCCCAGTCGACGGTGAGGCGCCAGGCGCAGGCCAGTGCCTGTTCCTGGCACAGGGCCTGGTCGCTCTTGCGCAGCTGCTCCCGGTCAGGCGCCTGGCGGCGGGCCGCCGCCACCGCACCGGCTGCGGCTATCGCCTGGGCGGCGCCACAGATCGGCAACAGCATCGGGATGCGCGCCAGCGCGGCCTCGACCGGCAGGCCTGCCAGCGCCCGGGCGATGGCAGGTCGCTGCTGGCGGATGTCGACACTGTCCTGCCCGAGGTGGATATCGATGCGCGGGCCGGCGGTATCAGGCTGATTGGGTATCACGGTCGCGGCTGCTCCCGCCCCGCAGAAAACGGCGGCGGCTCATGGCTGGCGATTCAGTGCTGGCAGCGGGCTCCCTCAGCAGTTCTTCCAGGGCATGCCGCGCAACCTGTTCCGCCACCGCGGGGTCGTCGAATTCATCCATCGGCGAGAACAGCGAACAGGTTTCCAGCGGGCCGATCCCCGCCAGCTGCCCGGCGATGAACGAGTAACTGCCGGAGGGAAAGACCAGCTCCCGCTTGGTGCCCTCCATGCGGCCAGCGGTATCTGCCAGCGGGAGCAGGGTGATGTTCATGCACCAGGGCGTGGTCACCACGCCCAGCAGGCCCTCCTGGACGCGGTGCAGCCCGACCACCCGGACGTCGAGCTGATGGTTGTACACCGGCAGTTCGCGCATCCTGCAGGCGACCGCGCTGTAGGCCTCCAGCAGCTGCTGTTCGCGCTCCCTGATCAGGTCGAGCCCCGCGGGCTGCAGCGGGTGCGGACGCGGGTCCGAATTGGCTGCGCCGCGATCGGATATGACCATGAACTGCTGGGGCGCGTTGTCGCAGTTGGGACAGCGCCAGTGGGAGGGCAGGTCGGCAAAGGCGGTGCCGGGGGGAACCTGCCAGGTCTCGTCGCCGAGCGCCGGGTCGTAGACCCACCAGCACACCCCGCACTCCAGCACCGAACCCGGGTCGATACGGCTGTTGTTGCCGCCGAAGGAACTTTCGAAGCCGTTCATGCGAGGTAGGTTTCCAGGATCTCTGCGAGGCGCTCGGCGGAGTCCTCCAGGTCCTGGCGCGCGGCCAGGGCGGCATCGGGGATCCTGCCGATCTCGATGGTATCCATGATGGTCTTGCCCATGCCGTTGACGTATTGCACCGCCCACACGTGGCGCACCGTGGTGGCCATGACCCGGCAGTTGCCGAACCCGCCGGAATCCAGCACCAGCTCCGCCCGGCCCAGTACGTCGATCAGCATTTGCTGGTCCGCCTCGCTGGTGGGCAGCAGGGTGAAATTGAGCACCCGGTTGTGCTCGATGCCCGGGTGCCAGGCGGCGGCGTGTTGATTGATCTCCGCCAGCAGTGCCGGGGCGTTCATGACGCCCGGTCCCCCCGGCGGCAGGGGCAGGGGCGCTTTGCGCAAACTGGCCGCGGCCCGGGTGATCACCGAGGGGATGCTGGCCACCTCCAGGTACTGGCTGCCGTCAGAGCCGGTGAGGTGCCACACGCCCGGCAGTACCGACTCGGTAATGGTGTATCGCACGCCGTCCAGGGTGACGCTGCCGCTGACCTCGCCCTCACCCAGCATCTCCAGCAGGGACTGGCGGGAATCCGCATCCAGGTCGACCATCTCCAGTGTGTGGCCGTCACCGCCGGCGGCGGCGCTGGCCACAGCGCGGCGCAATTGTTCCAGTCGCCCGCGCAGCAGCGGGCCCGGTTCGAAGCCCACCGGCAGCCGTGGCGTTGCCGGTCGCAGCATGGAGGGCATGCCCAGTAGCGCCAGCGCATCGTCGGTTTCGCCGGCATCCAGGAATACGCCCCGGGGCTGCTCCTCCCCGGTCCAGATCATCGGGTTTTCCCTCACGAGGCCGGGAGTCGGGTCGAGGCTCGTGACGGGAATAAGTTCAGGATCGCTCATCGCTGGGCCCCCGCGGTAGTCGACCTGGCGGCGTCGCCCAGGTAGCGCCGGAAAGTTCGGGTATAGTCGCCCCAGTCGCGCACCCCCGGGATCAGCTCCAGGGTTTCGCCGCCGACGCACAGTGCGAGGGTCGGCAGCGCCAGCACCCGGAAGCGTGGTTGCAACGTGGCCTCGTCCGCGCTCTCGACCAGGGCCGCGCTGATTCCACCGGAATACTCCTTGAGTACCTCGCGCAGCGCAACCGCGACGTCGTGGCTGTCGCCGTGCTGGTTGCCGGGTCCGGCAAAGAACAGGACATGCAGCCCGGGAGCGGCCAGGAAGCTGTCCACGCTGGCGGCGTTCACGGTCTGCAGCACACCCCGTTCGAGCATGTCTGATATGGCAATACTATTCACGGATAATCACCTCGCCTGATGTCACTGTATGCCCGTCGTATAGCCTCCCCGGCTCGTTGATCGGCAGCGCTTGCGCCGCGGGGCGCAGGTGGGGCGGCAATTGCGGCTCGCGATCGATCAGGTCTGCCAGCAGGTGCTCGAAAGACTCGCCGGCGGCAGCCCTGGTTACCGCCAGCAGGGCATCCCCGATCTGCCGCGCCTCCGGCGCCTCCAGCCTGCGGATCGCGATATTCACATGTACCAGCAGCCAGTCGCCGGGCGCGGGAGGTTGTTCCAGCAGGGAGGTCTCCACCCGCCGCACGCCATCCTCACTTTCGGCCGGGCCACAGAGGGCGACACCCCAGGTGGGAACGGACTGCACTTGCAAAGGAACTCCCAGGCACATGATCAGCTCCTGGGGAACCGCTGCAGTACCCGTTCGTCACCGTGTCGCCAGGCGGATGCCTCGTCCGGTCGCCCCGACTCGTAGCTGGCCAGGTCCAGGCCGGACGTGATAACGCCCGGAGGCGCGCCATCGGTGCGCGCGTTCAACTCGATACCGAAGCCGGCCAGGTACCCGGCGGCAATATCCAGTGCCCCGGGGATAGCGTCGCGCACCTGGGGCCGCAGGCTGCCGCCGTAGTCCTCCAGTTCCACCGGCTGCACGCCGATGAGCAGCATGTCTTCGGCGCAGCCGCCGAGCAGCCTGGCGCAGGCGATAACATCCTGCAGGCCGGCCTGGTGCAGGCTCATTTTATGGGCGCCCACGAAGGCGGGTATATCGTCGTTCTCCACCACGCGCATCGTGGCGGGGGCATCGCCGAAGTCCACCGCGTCGAAAATGATTACCGGGTTGTGTTCGCGCAGGAGGTCGACCAGGTACAGCCCCTGGGTGCCGCCGTCGGCCACCACGACGTTGTCGGGAATATCGAAGCGCTCGGCAAAGGCCTCCACGCAGCGCACGCCAAAACCCTCATCCGCCCACAGGAGGTTGCCCACCCCGAGCAGCAGGGCGGAGCGGGGCCGGCTCACTCCTTGTCATCCTTGAAGTAGCGCCATCCGGAAATCATCGTGGACACCAGGCTCTGGCGGCTCATGACATCCTCGCGGATCGCAAGGTAGGTGTGGATCATGGTGAAGCAGACGATGACCCACATGCTCAGTCGGTGGATGGTATGTACATTGAAGCTGTTGCCGTACACCGAGAACACCCAGCCGAAAGCCTTGTACCAGTAGCCGTCGATACCCTCGCCCTCGGCGTAGAGCGCGCCGCCGGTCACCACCAGGTTGAGCAGCGGCAGCAGGAATACGGTGAACATCGCCAGTTGGGCCAGCGGGTTGTGCCCTATGTATTTCTTCGGGGTCTTTTCCAGGAAGCAGTACCAGCGCACCTCGTGCAAGACCTCGCGCCACCACTTGCCACTCCACAAGGGTGGCAGGAACAGCTGGTGGGAGTGCTCGTTGCCGAAAAATGACCAGATGATGCGATAGACCAGCAGCACGATCAGCAACTGCCCGGCGATAAAATGGATCATGCGGATGTCGCCGAACAGGAAGTGGTCGGATGCCTCGCCGCCAATGGAGGGCGGGGGTTTACCGATGAGGTAGCCGGTGATCACCAGCGCGACGATGCACAGTGCGTTCATCCAGTGCCAGAAGCGCACCGGCGCCTCATACACGTACACCTTGGAAGCCGGGCTCACCACCTCGGTCGAGTGGTGGATAACCTTGCGGAAAAACCCGGAGGGCATTTTCTTGGTCTCGGATGTAGCGGCCATGGGTGCCTCCTTACCGAACCGTGACGTTTGCGAGCACTTCTCCATCCGGGCTCATTACATGCGTGGAGCAGGCCAGGCAGGGATCGAAGGAGTGGATGGTGCGCAGGATTTCCAGCGGCTGCTCCGCGTTGGCCACCGGCGTGTTCATCAGGGCGGCCTCGTAGGCACCGATATTGCCATTGCCGTCCCGGGGGCCGGCATTCCAGGTGGTGGGTACCACCGCCTGGTAGTTTTCGATGCGCTTGTCCTTGATGTGGATCCAGTGACCGAGCGCGCCCCGGGGCGCCTCGGTGAAGCCCACGCCCTTGGCCTCGTGGGGCCAGGTGTGGGGCTCCCACAGCGCGACATTGGCGGTAGCCAGGTCGCCGTTGCGGATATTGGTGATCAGCTTGTTGTAG
>JAOUDU010000650.1 GCA_029859085.1 Gammaproteobacteria bacterium
GTCCCGCAGCAGGGATACCAGGTCATAGGTAACAGGGCCCAGTACCGCGTCCTGGAAATCGATGACCCCGAGAGCTCCATCATCCTGGGGCATCAGGTTGCGGCTGTGAAAATCCCGGTGCACCAGTACCCGGGGTTGTTCCAGCGCACTTGCGACCAGCCTGGCCGAACACGCCTGCAGCAGGCGCTGCTCGTCGGCGCCCAGCGACTGCCCCAGCAGCGACTCGACAAACCAGGTGGGAAAACGCCCCAGTTCCTCCTCGAGCAGTGCCTCGTCATAGCGCGGGAACGCGGCAGGCAGGCCACTCGGGTCCATCGCCGCCACCTGCAACAGGAGGTCCATTGCGGCGCGATAACGCGCATCGACGGTGCCGGCATCCAGTTCCGCCAGCAACAGGCGATCCCCGAGGTCTTCCAGTGCCAGGTAGCCCCGCGCCAGGTCCGCCGCATACAGCGCCGGCACCTTCACCCCGGCGCCCGCCAGCAGCTCGCGCACCGCCAGGAACGCCTGGTTTTTCTCGGTGGCGGGGGGCGCATCCACCAGGATATAGCTGCGGCCAGCGATCGATGCGCGGAAATAGTGGCGGTTGCTGGCGTCGCCGGCCACGACTGACAGCGCGGGCGCGGACCCGGTGGCGCGCGGCGCAAGCACAGACAGCGCCCAATTCAACAGTTCACCTGGCGGCGGACGGGACATCACAGCACTCTCGCTTGAGAATTATTGACGGACAAGGGCGGGGCGATGCTTTAGAATCCGCCCTTTACCCGCGCACGTGCTCATAAATAAATAAATGATATCTGACTTTGCCAGACGATTCGCCCGCACACTGCGTTTTTACGCACCCGCGGCGGCCCTGTCGATCTGCTTCAGCATTTCGCCCCCCGTGCTGGCAAAGAGTACCAAGCATGTGGTCTGCACGGCCAATGAAACAGGTGACGGCTGGGATTGCGAATCCGCAGGGAAACCCGCGGCTGCACCCGCGCCCGCCGCCGCACCCGTGCCCGCTGCAGTGGCTGCACCCGCCGCCGCGCCCGCCCCCACGGCCGCGCCTGCTCCGGTGCCGGCTCCCACTGCCGCGCCCGCTCCAGTGCCGACCGCATTGCCCGTCGCGCCGGCCGCCGCTGTACCAGCCGCAGAACCGGCACCCGCTGCCGCGCCACCACCCGCCACCGCGACTGCTGCCGCAGCTGCACCCGTCGAGCACGCGCTGGACTGGACGCCGATCGAACTGGTCCCGGAGGCAGAGCGCGATCTCAACTGTGAGCTGTGCCAGGGTCGCTACATGGATCCCCTGGCCGGAGAGGACGAGCACGCCGACCCGGATGCGGCCGATATCGATGCCCACGCCGAGAGCACGGAACTGCAGGGCGACATGGTGCGGTTCTACGGTGGAGTGCAGGTGAGCCAGGGATACCGCCGCTTCAGGGGGGATGAGGCCACCATCAACCGGGAGACCGGCGAGGCCACCCTGACCGGCAATGTGACACTGCGCGAGCCCGGCATGCTGCTGCAGGGCAGCCGCGCCGACATCCTGTCCAAGACCGGCGAAGCAACGCTGGAGAACAGCCAGTACGTGCTCCAGTCCCGTCACCTGCAGGGCTCCGCTGACCTGCTCGAACGGGATGCAGACGGGATCATTCATGTTCATAACGGCGGTTTCAGCTATTGCCCACCGGGGGAGGAAGACTGGCTGGTGCGGGCAGATAAAATTGACCTGGACCTGGTCGATGGCCTGGGCACGGCGCACGACGCAACGGTGGATATTGCCGGGCTGCCGGTCTTTTACACGCCCTGGCTGCAATTCCCGCTGGATGACAGGCGGCGCACCGGGCTGCTGTGGCCCGATTTCGGCAACGACAGCAGCGGCGGCCTGGATATCACCACGCCGGTTTATTTGAATCTCGCGCCCAACTATGACGCTCTGTACTCGCCGCGCTATCTGCAGGAACGGGGCCTGAACCACGAGCTGAAAACCCGCTACCTGAATAAATACCTGGGCTACTGGGAGGTAGGCGGCGCCTACATGAACAGCGACCGCCGCTACAAGGATCAGTTGCCGCCGGGCCAGAGCAGCGACCGCTGGCTGACCGCCGTGCGCCAGAACGGCCTGCTGGACCAGCGCTGGCGCTCAAAAATCGACTACACCAAGGCCAGCGATGTCGACTACATGAAGGACCTGGAAACTTCCAGCCTCACCGCCCAGCGCCGCACCAGCCTGCTGCAGATGGCCTCGATGGATTACCTGGGAGACAGCTGGCTGGTGAACCTGAACGTGGAGCAATACCAGTCGCTGGCTGATGATATCAACGAAGTTTACAAACGACTGCCCCAGCTTACCGGCCAGTACCGCAGCAGCGGCGCGCCATTCGAGTTGCAGCCCATACTGCTGGCCCAGTACTCCAATTTCGGGGCTGACGAAGACGTGGTC
>JAOUDU010000652.1 GCA_029859085.1 Gammaproteobacteria bacterium
ACCATCCAGCCGCGGCGCCGGCCCAGGAAGGGTGGTATCCAGCGGTCCATCAGTGGCGCCCACAGGAACTTCCAGGTGTAGGGAATGCCCACCAGGGCGAACAGGCCGATATCCGCCAGCGAGACACCGCCCTCCTTCAGCCACGCGGGTACCAGCTGAAACAGCACATACAACGGCATCCCGGAGGAGAAGCCGGTGAAGACACAGATCAGCATCCGCCGGTTCAGCACCGCCTCGCGCCAGGCTGGACGCGATCTAACCACGATGGTATCCGGCCGGCCCCGCGCCGGCCATCTCCGCCTGGTACTCGGTGATGAAGCGCTGGTAGAACTGCGCGCTGAAGCGGTTGCGCTGCTTCTCCATCTGCAGCCGTTCAGGGTCGATCGCCACCTCCTCCACCCCGAGGTATGCCGCCAGTTTTCGCGCCCCTGCCACCGGATCACGGGAGAACTCCCTGTAATTGATCCGGTAGGGTTGCAGGCCAAATACGGTGCAGAAGGTATTGATCGCTATATTGGACTGGGCCAGGCCCAACAGCCGTCGCTTGATATCCTCGTAATCGTAAACCGGATCGGCCGGTTCGCCGGCGTCGAAACTGTGCCACTGCTTGGTCTGGTTCGCGATCACAAAGGAAACGGCCTGTGACAGCAGGTCCTCGCGCTGGATAACCACCCAGCGCACGTCTTTGAAAAAGCGGGGGATGGCGCCGCAGCGCATCAGCATCATGGCCTGGCCATAGGATGCTTTCATCCCCAGTACCGCGCCGGGTTTTTCCGCCAGCAGTCGCCGGGTTTCCCAGCGCAGGTATTCGGGGAAGGATCCAAGCCCCTCCCGCTCCGACCGGTCGATCACCCATTGGGCGTTGAGCGGCTCGCCAAAACCGGCGAACTGCGCGGTCGCGCGCATATGCTCCGATACCATGGAGGAGCCGGCCCGGTTGGTGAACAACATAATGCAGACCGGGCAGTCCAGGGGAGCCGTGTCGGCGGGAAAATCGAAGTCGGGAAAATATTTCCGGAGTTTCTCCTCGTGGGGGGATAGTCTCTCGAAGGGCAACACCAGGGGCTCGTCAGAGATCCACGGCATCAGCGCGTCGCGCCGGCGGGAGCCGAAATCCTCCCACAGCTCCTGTTCCGCCAGTATCAACAGCATCGCGCGGGCGAACAGGCTGCGGTGGCGCAGGTCGGCCCTGCCGCTGAAATGATCGAACAGCGCCAGCAGGGATTCCAGTACCCGCTGCGGCTCGGGTTGGTAACAGGTGACTTTCTCCGCTGGCGGTATGGGGTTGCCGAACAGCGGCACACCATCCAGGTACGTCTCTGCCAGTCGCTTGTTCACGCGCAACCAGCGGTCGCGATAACTGCGGTACAGCTCCCGGTCGACGTAACTGCAGGGGCCGGCGGGCTCCTCCGGGCATACCTGTTGCAGCACATCGAGGACACCTTCATTCTCACCCTTGTCGAAGCCCACCCGGTTCAGGCAGAGCTTGAGGTAGAGCTGGGTGGGCCCCAGGTCCTCATTTGCCCTGGCCGGGGAGGCGTCCAGCGGCGCTATGCCCACCACGGAACAGAAATCCTCGACGATATTGCCCCCCACCCACCGGGCGGCCTCGTGCGGGCGGACCACGATATTCTCCCGCCCTACCGCCCTGCCCCAGGTATCGAGCAGTTCGTCATAATCGTGCCGGAAAATCTGGTGGGTCTGGTAGAACTGGTAGGCGTTGTGCGCCCACTGCCGCGCGCCCTTCACGTCCTGGTTGAAGAAGGCGCCGTAGAGCTGGTCCTGGCGGCGCAGGTACACCACCACTTTCAGCTCATGGGGACTGAGCCGGTTGCGGATGTCCGCCAGCATGTCCTCGAGGCGCTGGGTCTGGCCAAAGAACAGCTCGGAACTGAGAATGATTTTGTCGACCCGCTGCCGGTGCTGCCCGATTTCCCGCTCCAGGTCCGCCCAGGCCTCGCCGCGGGTGCGCTCCCCGTACCACAGGTCCTCCATGGTGTGGCCCTGGTAGGCCTGGATAAGGTCGCAGACAAGGGTATGGTGGGCATCGCCGTGCCGCAGCAGCCTGGGGTAGAGCACACCCTGGGCCAGCAGCTGCTCATAGTTGCCGGCCAGCATCCCCTGCAGGGTGGCGTTGGCGGTCTCGGGGGCGCCTATGTGAAGGTAGACAGTGGCCATAGTGTATTCCGGAAGGGGTTCCCGCTCACTCCTTGTAGACGATGTCGTGCATCGGGCGGGATGACAGGCGCCGCTTGAACGACTGTTTGAGGCGGAACGGCACCAGCGCCACGCACCTGGCGACCAGTGGCGTGCGGCTGAGGCGCCAGATACCCCGCAGCAACCGCTCGGAGCGCGACAGCCCCGCCCGCACCAGGCGGTAATTATCCGCCAGGCCGTCCAGGGTCGCACTCTCCAGG
>JAOUDU010000651.1 GCA_029859085.1 Gammaproteobacteria bacterium
CAAACAGTCAAACCAGGCTCCCCGGCCTGCATACGGTTGCCGGGAAAATCTGCTACCGTGGCAACAAAATAATTGAAGGCAGGACAGGTGGATGTCGCAGCTCGAGACCAAATATACCTTTTGCCGGATTTGCGAGGCCAGTTGCGGCCTCGTGGCTGACGTGCAGGACGACAAGGTGGTTTCGATCGCCCCGAACCGGGACCACCACGGCACCCTCGGCTTCTCCTGCATGAAGGGCCTGCACCAGCACAGGATGTACGACTCCCCCGACCGCCTGCGCTACCCGCTGAAGCGGGTGGGCGACACCTTCGAGCGCATCTCCTGGGGCCAGGCCCTGGCGGAAATCGGCGCCAAAGTGCGCCAGCTGCGCGGTGTCAGCCCCCACTCCATCGGCATGTACGTCGGCACCGCCGCGGGCTTCAGTATCCTGCACCCGATTTTCGCCGAGGGCTTCATGCAGGGCATCGGGTCCCGCAATACGTTCTCCTCCTCCACCCAGGACTGCGCCAACCGCTTCGCGGCGGCCACGGAAATGTACGGCTTCCCGTTCTTCCAGCCCTTCGTCGACCTGGATAACGTGGAGTGCATGCTGGTCGTCGGCACCAACCCGGTGGTCTCGAAGTGGACGTTCCTGCAGGTGGCCCACCCCATCAAGCGCATGAAAGAGGTGAAGGCCCGGGGCGGCAGGATTATCGTGATCGACCCGCGCCACACCGAAACCGCCAAAGTGGCGGGGGAGCACGTGTTTATCAGGCCCAATGCCGACGTGTTCTTTTTCCTGGCGTTCCTGCAGGAAATCTTTGCCACCGGCCGCTGCGATGAAGCGCGGATCAGGCCGCACTCCTCGGGTCTCGACGAGCTGCGCGCGGCGGTGGCCGACTGGACCCCTGAGAAGACCGCCGCGGCCACAGGCATCCCCGCCGCGCAGTTGCGCCAGCTTGTCGCCACGTTCTGCGACGCCAACGGGGCGGCCATCGTCACCGGCACCGGCCTGGGCATGGGGCAGGATGGCACCCTGGCCCAGTGGCTGGCCGAATGCATCATCGCGGTCACCGGCAATCTCGACCGCCGCGGCGGCACCCTGGTGGGCGCAGGCATTTTCGACTTCGCCGGTTATGCCAAAAAGGCCGGTATGTTCACCCGCAAGGCCCGCTCCCGCATCGGCAACTTCCGGGAGCTGAACGGCGGTTTTCCCGGCGCGATTCTGGCGGATGAAATCCTCACCCCGGGCAGGGACCAGATAAAGTCCCTGTTCGTGACCGGCGGCAACCCGCTGATGACCATGGCCAATTCCGGGCGCCTGCGCGATGCGCTGGCACAGCTGGAGTTGCTGGTGGTGACCGATATCTACCTCAACGAGACCGCCAGCCTGGCGCACTACGTGTTGCCCGCCACCTCACCGCTGCAGCGCCCCGACCTGCCCTTCGTGTTCCCGCTGTTCCTGGGCATGCAATCGATCCCCTACCTGGCGGCCACGGACAGCGTGGTGGAGCCCGAGGGCGAGCAGCGCGACGAGGCGTCGATCTATACCGACCTGGCCACCGCCTCCGGCGTCAACCTGTTCGGTTCAAAAGCGGTGCAATGGTTCCTGCGCGGGCTGAAGCTGGCCAACCGCCTGCGCCACCCCCGGGCCCAGCCCGGCCTGCCGCAGCGTTTCATCCTGGACCAGATGCTGCGCCGCTCCGGCCACGGCAGTTTCCGGGAGCTGTTGCGCCACCCCGGGGGCAAGCCAAGGGACCAGGTGGCGCCGGGCACTTTCCTCGGTAAACGACCCACTACCGATGACGGCCTGGTGCACCTCGCTCCGCCGGAGTTCATTGCCGGCACCGGCTTGCTGGGCGAGCGTTTTACCGCTCTCACATCGGGCGAAGGCGACGGTGTTTTCCGGCTTATTTCCAAGCGGGCGCACAGCACCCACAATTCCTGGACCCAGAATATAGACGAGCTCACCAACGGCGAGCACAACCAGACCAACCACGTCTATGTCCACCCGGCGGATGCCGCGAAGCTGGGGCTGGCTGAAGGTGACGTGGCGGATATCGAATCGGCTACTGGCGCGATCCGGCTTCCGGTCCGGTTGCTGGAGGAGCTGATGCCCGGCACGGTATCGGTACCCCACGGCTGGGGCCACCAGCACGCCCGGGGCCTGGGGGTCGCCAGCCGGCTCGCCGGCGCCAACGTCAACCTGCTGGCCTCGGATGGCCCGGACAGCGTCGAGCAGCTCTCGGGCATGTCCCACCTGTCGGGCATAGCGGTGACAGTGCGGGCCGCGGCGGGCCCGGTGAACCGGCAGAGCTGGTCGGGGTGCTGAAGCAGGCGCTGGCACACGGTGGCGTCGCCGCCCTGCTCATCGCCCTGCTGGCCAGCGCGGCGTCCCTGCCCGCCGGCGGCGTCGCCGGCTCTGCCGCCGTCGCCTG
>JAOUDU010000653.1 GCA_029859085.1 Gammaproteobacteria bacterium
TTTTTGCCCCGCGCCATGAGTTCAAGGAATGTTCCCGGCGCCATATCGGCGGGGGGTTCCACCGGCAAACCCGATGCCAGCAACAGCGCGCGCAGTCCCGCCACTTCAGCCTCGGCTACCAGGCCCCGGCGGGCTGACAGCTCCAGCGCCAGCAACATGCCCACCGCTACCGCCTCGCCGTGCAGCCACTGGCCGTAGCCCTGGGCCGTTTCGATGGCGTGGCCGAAGGTGTGGCCGAGGTTGAGGATAGCCCTGATGCCGCCCTCGCGCTCATCGGCGGACACCACCAGCGCCTTGTTGCTGCAACTGCGTTCAATCGCCTCCGCCAGGGCGGCCTCCTCCCGCGCGATCAGCCTGGGCATGTACTGCTGCAGCCAGCGATAGAAAGGCTCGTCGCAGATCAACCCGTACTTGATAACCTCCGCCAGCCCCGCCGCGAATTCCCGGGCGGGTAGCGTCTGCAGCGTGTTGGTATCAATCAACACCGCCCGCGGCTGGTAGAAGGCGCCTATCATGTTCTTGCCGAGGGGATGGTTGACTGCGGTCTTGCCGCCGACCGACGAATCCACCTGGGCCAGCAGGGTGGTGGGCAGCTGCAGGAAATCGACGCCGCGCTGGTAGCAGGCGGCTGCAAAGCCGGTGATATCGCCCACAACGCCACCCCCCAGCGCGACAAACGTCGTGGTGCGGTTGTGACCGGCGGCCATCACCTGGTCAAAGATATCGCCCAGGACCGCCAGCGTCTTGTACTGCTCACCGTCGGGCAGCACCACCTCGGTGACCTGTTTTCCGGGCCCCAAAGCCGCCCGGGTTCGCTCCATGTAGAGGGGCGCGACCGTTTCATTGCTTACGATGACCACCTGGGAACCGGCGATATGCCCGGCCAGCAGCTGCGGATCGGCCAGCAGGCCGCGGCCGATGTAGACGGGGTAGCTGCGCTCCCCCAGTTCAACATGCAATGTGTGCATCAACAGGGACACCTGGAAACCTCGGCTTGCGTCTGGGAAGGGGGATGATACCGCCCGGGGGCCATGCCTGTCTTTACTGCAGCTCCCGGACCAGGCGCTGGGCGACGGCGCGGGGGCTGCTGCCATCGGTCTCGATGATGTGATCGGCAATCTCGCGGTAAAGCGGATCACGGATCGCCATCAGGTTCCGCAGCACTTCCTCCGGGTTGCCTTTTTGCAGCAGCGGGCGGCGCTGGTCCCGGCGCGTGCGCCTGACCTGTTCGTCAACCGTCGCATGCAGGTAGACGACGTAACCGCGGGAGCCCAGTGCCTGGCGATTCTCCGGCCGCATCACCACACCGCCCCCGGTCGCCAGCACTATATCGTCCCGCAGGGTCATCTCCTCGACAACCTGCTGCTCCCTGTCGCGAAAACCCGCCTCGCCCTCGACATCGAATATCCACGGAATGTCAGCTCCCGTGCGTTCCTCGATCTCGGTATCGGTATCGGCAAACTGCAACTTCAGGTGCTGGGCCAGGTATTTGCCAATGGTAGACTTGCCGGCCCCCATGGGGCCGACCAGAAAAATCCTGTGAAGTCTGGGCATCTTGCGTCGGCAAAAACCTAGTCGAGCAGGGTTTCCGCAAGAATGCGCGGGGTGATGAAGATCAGTGTCTCAGTCTTCTTGTGGCTGGTGGACTGATTGCGGAAGAAGGCGCCTATATAGGGCAGATCGCCAAAGAAGGGCACCTTGTTGACCGACTCGATATCCTCGGTTTTGAACACACCGCCCAACACCACGGTTTCGCCATTGCCCACCAGCACCTGCGTATTCAGCTGCGTGGTATCGATAGAGGGGATAAATCCGCCCTGGCCACTGGGAACCAGTTCACCGACCGAATCCTGGTTGACCACCAACTGCAGCATGATCCGGTCATCGGGGGTGATATTGGGCGTCACATCCAGCGACAGCACCGCGTCCTTGAAGGTCGTCGTGGTGTTACCGCTGGCGGAGGATTCCTGGTAGGGAATTTCGGTACCGGACTTGATCGACGCCTGCTGCTTGTCACCGGTGATCACCTTCGGCTGGGACACGACCTCACCTTCACCGGCGGCTTCCAGGGCCGACAGTTCCGCGGTCAGGAACAGGTCGCCGCTGGTAAAGCCGACCGCGAAGCCGCTGCTCCTGGTCACGCCCAGGTCAACCAGCAGCGCCCCGGGGTAATCGACCTGCGGCTGGGTGCCGTTGATCACTGACTCATTGAGGTTGACCACGTTATCGGTGTTGCCGGAAACAGAGGTGATGTTGTTTTTATTGGTATTGAGGTAAGCGCCGCCCCACTCGATACCGAGGTTCTTGGTAGCATCAGACTGGGCGATAACAATCCTGGCCTCGATCATCACCTGCCGGATGGGTATATCCACCAGCTCGATCAGGCCTCGAATCTCGGCCAGCTTGGGTGCG
>JAOUDU010000654.1 GCA_029859085.1 Gammaproteobacteria bacterium
CGCGAGCATCCGGCTGCGGATTTGTCCGTCGAAAAACTCGCGGCCATCGCCGGTGTGAGCGTGCCCCACTTCTTTCGCCTGTTCCAGCAGTGCACAGGGGTTTCCCCGCACCGTTACGTGCTGTCGACACGGCTCGAGCTCGCGCGCGTGCTCCTGGCGCAATCGAAATACCCCATTTCCCAGATCGTCGAGCAGTGCGGTTTCAGCTCGACCAGCCATTTCACCTCGCTGTTCCGGCAGGCGCTTTCGACGACGCCGGCAAAGTACCGGCGCGAGCGGGGCGGTGCCGATTTCGCGGGCGGGGAACAGCCCGCAGCATGATGATTTTCCTATAAATGATTGTTTTCTTATAGAAGCTGGCGAGCTTCCTGCCAGCATTCTTTCTCCCGGTCGCTAGAATATCGCCCCTGCAGGCTCTACCAATTACTACTCTAAAAAAAGGGGATTCACCGTGGCATCCAGGCTTGTCGCATTAGTGTCTTTTACGCTGGCATTGCCGTTCCTGGCCGGTGCCTCCGCCACCCGCGCGGCCAACTGTTCCACCTCGCTGTTTGGCGGAGATCCCACCGGGATATTGACCAATGCCATCGCATTCAAGACCGTCAACAGCAATCCGCCGGCGGCACTGTTCGTCCTGTCGGATGTCAGCCAGAAGGGTTTCGCAGTCGGCACGGGCCCCGGCGCCGCCTTCGCCTCGAGCACGCCATTTGCCGACTACATGCTGATGGCCAATGGCACGCTGGCGATCGGCCTCAGCGCGGGCAACGATGTTTTCCTGCTGGCCGATCGCCAGCAGGCAAAGCCCGGCCAGAACGAGGTGGACGTCATGGAGGGGGGCACTGAAAGGAACGGTGGGGAGCGCAAAAGCCTCTACATCCTCGGCGACGCCAGCAAACCGTACTACGCGGGCAAGGGCAGGTTGTCGGACACCGACCGGGATTACGCCTACATCAACCGTTTCGTGCCCGGGCAGGCGCAGATCCGTCTCAATGGCCGGCCCAGTGACTACCGCCTGACCTGGATCAGCGGCCTGTTTTCGCAGTCGATCGCCGGCACTGCCATCGTCACCCAGAAAACCTGCGACGTGGTGGGCTTCGTGCGTGGCGCCCTGCTGACCAATACCGCGGGCAGGGATTTCCAGTACGCCGTCGCGCCCGCGCCGACGCCGGCGGTGGACAGCGCGTGGCAGCAAGGCGTCAGGGGCATTGACCAGATCGGCAGCGCCGGCGACCCCAACATCGCGGGCAGGGTGACGCCCTCAGCCGCCGATAAGGACGGTAACGTTTACATGGCCTTCGGCTCCGCCGCCGCCAGCGTGAACGGCGTGGGTGGTGTCGGCTCGTTCTACCTGGTGAAGTACGACGCCAGCGGCCGCCGGCTGTGGACGCGCAAGCACGGCACGAACGCCGGCGACGGTATCACCGCCGGCCTGCAGACGCCGCAGGCGGTGGTGGCCCGCGGTGGCTACCTCTACGTCGCCGGCATGACCTTCGGTCCCTATGGCGGCCCCAGGCCGGCGAAGACCTTCGCCGGTTCTGACGGTGTCCTGCCGTTCATTGCCAAATACGATGCTGCTGATGGCAGCCTGGTCAAGGTGGTGCAGGTCAAGGTAACGGCCGCCACGCAGATCAGCCCGGTGTACACGCTTGCCGCGGACAACGCCGGCAACCTCTACCTGGGTGGCTCCTATGTCGATGGTATTCACCTGCCCCTGGCCATTCCCTTCGTGACCAAGGTGAAAGGCTCGAGCCTGGCCGTGGATACCAGTTTCGGGGTTAACGGCAGCGCGGTATTCCGCAATGGGCCGGTCACCGTTTTCGATAGCCTCAACCTGCTGGCCGCCGCGATGGATAACCTGCAGATCACCGCGTTTACCAGCGGCATCCGCTTCGTGCCCGACGGCTCCGGCACTCCCGGCAGCGGTGACCTTTACGTCGCCGGCACCAGCGACAACGGCTCATTCTTCGGCTCGCTGGCGGGCTGGAACGCCATCTGGTACCTCAAGCTGGATGCCGGTACCGGGGACATGCGCTGGCAGGGGAACTACAGCTGCAACCTGCGGCTGCAGTGTGGCTATACGGGGGGCTATTCCCTGAGTGCACCCAATTCCGACAGCGTGGTCTTTGCAATCGATGTCGACGCCGACGGCAACCTCTACCTCGGCGGCGAAACCGGCGCGAGCTTCAGCGAGGTGGGGCATGAGGAGAGCCTGCTCAGCCCGACCGGGACCCAACTGGGCAAGGGCGACGGCTTCGTGGCCAGGATCGCTCCCGACGGCGCCCTGCAGTGGTTGCGGCATATCGGCACCGACGCCTCCGACAATATCCGCGACCTGATCGTTGACGGCGACGCCGTCTATGTACTGGGCGAGACCCGCGGCAGCCTGGCGGGCTATCCCGCCGGCGGCA
>JAOUDU010000655.1 GCA_029859085.1 Gammaproteobacteria bacterium
CGCCAGATCATAAGGCGCGCCCTGGATGATCGCCGGTCCAGCCTCAGTAATGCCGAGACGAGGGATGTCCTGCGGGCCTTCCATATTCCCGTTGCCGCGTCCATTCAGGCGGCCACAGCCGCCCGCGAGCGGGCAGAGCGGCCCCACGCCCGCGAGGTCCGGATAACAATCGCCGGCGACCCGGTCTTCGGCCCGGTAATACAATTCGGCCCTGGCGGTATAGCTGCCGGCAGCCAGATCGCCCTTCCTCCCCTGAACAACTACCTCGCCAGGGAGCTGGTAATGGGCACCGGCGCGCTCGGTCGGCCGCGGCTGTCGCCGGGGCTGCCGGAAACCGATATCGACAGGCTGGTGGAGATTCTCTGTCGCGTCTCCGAAATGGCGTGTGAACTGCCGGAAATCCAGTCGCTCGATATCAATCCCCTGCTGGTGGACGAACAGGGAGCAACAGCGGTGGAGTCCCGGATGTGTATCAAAGACCCGCCCACCAACACAAATCGCTATGGCCACATGGCGATACACCCCTATCCCGCCGGGCTGGAAACCACCTGGCAATCGGATGAAGGCGTCGCCGTGCTGGTGCGCCCCATCCGGCCCGAGGACTCGCAGATGGAACGCGAGTTCGTCGACAGCCTGTCCGATGAGAGCAAGTATTTTCGCTTCATGAACCACATGGACAAGATCAGCCCGCTGCTGCTGGCCCGCTTCACGCAAATCGACTACGACCGCGAAATGGCCCTGGCCGCGGTCGCGTGCGAGCATACGCCACAGGCCCGGATCATCGGGGTGGCACGTTACATCGGCAACCCCGATGAGCAGTCCTGTGAATTTGCACTGACTGTCGCGGACGACTGGCAGAAGAAAGGTTTGGGCAGCCAGCTTATGCTGCGCCTGATCAGCATTGCACGGGACCGGGGTCTGCTGGTAATGGAAGGCGACGTACTGGCACAGAACACCAGGATGCTGCGCCTTTGCACCGCCCTGGGTTTTCACACGCTGCATGAGAACGAGGACCGCGAAGTCGTCATCGTCCGACGGCAACTCCAACCGGATCAGTGCAGCGGCTGACCCCGGACCGGCACCGGGAGATGGTTCAGCAGGCTATCCTGCCCAGGATGGACAGGATACTGGCCCTGTCCAGCAGGCGCGGTACCGGGTATCCATCACCCTCGGCAATCGCCAGCTCGGCGATAGCGTCAAAATCCTCGCGCCGCAATTTATCGGAGTGGTCCGGGATCCCCACTTCCGTGCGCAAATCACGCACCGCCTGGATGAAGCGGTGGGCCAGCTGGCCCTCATCTTCACCGCGCTTGCCCGCCCCGACCAGGATTGCCAGTTCCGCCAGTCGCGGTGCGGCCTCCTGCTGGCAGAATTCCAGTACATGGGGCAGCACCAGCGCGTTGGCCAGGCCGTGGGGGATGCCGTATTTGCCCCCCAGCTGGTGGGCGATGGCGTGTACGTTGCCGACATTTACCTGGTTTATGGCAACGCCCGCGTAGTACGCTCCCATGGCCATGCCCGCCCGCGCTTCGCGGTTTTCCCCGTTGCGATAAGCCGCCGCCAGGTTGTCGAACACCAGCTTCACCCCGATGCGGGCATCCTCCAGCCGGGTACCCCGCTCCCATACGCCGATGTAGGCCTCGATCCCATGGGTGAGGGCGTCCATGCCGGTAGCCGCTGTGATATGGGGCGGCAGTCCGATAATCAGGTCAGGGTCGAGCGCCGTGGCCGCCGGCAGCAGCGTCCCGCCGGAAATCACCCCTTTCTGGTGTGTAACAGCGTCGGAAATCACCGCGCCCATGGTCGCCTCCGAGCCGGTGCCTGAGGTGGTGGGTATGGCGTAGAGTTTCAGCACTTCGTGCTTTACCTTGCCAAAACCGACCCAATCCTGCGGCGACTCGTCGCTGGTGGCAGAGGCCGCAATTATCTTGGCCGCGTCAATGGCCGAACCACCGCCGACAGCCAGGATAACGTCCGTACCCTGGGTCCTGGCCACCACCACGCCAGCGGCCACCTGGTCGTAGGTGGGGTCGGGAAGCACGCCATCGTAATAGGCGATTTCGATATCTGCTTCCAGCAGGGCTGAGATCGCCTGGTCCACGACCCCGAGCTCCCGCAGCGGTTTGTCAGTGACAACAAGGACTTTTTTGGCGTCGGTGCGCAGTATGTGCCTGCACAATTCCCGGCTGCTGCCGCTGCCGACGAAAGCACGGTGGCTCGCACCGGGGCCGAGACCCGCCAGGGACTTCATAAGGCCCAGGTAAAGTGAGTGTTTTATCCTGCGCAGGAACATTGGCATGGCTGGCTCCGTGTGTGACCGCAAACTGTCGGCGATTAAAAGTGATCGTGCTCGCCAGTGTAGTGTAATTTACGGCCACACACCCGATAGACAGGCACGTCTGGCGGG
>JAOUDU010000656.1 GCA_029859085.1 Gammaproteobacteria bacterium
TCCCGGGCCCGCCAGGTCCGCCAGGCGGCGAAAGGTCAGGGTGAAGTCCAGCCGGTGCTCGGCCATGAGCCGGAACAGTTCATCCGCCAGCGCCTGGTCTGAATCCCGGAATTGGGCCAGTCCCAGCTTGCGGGCCAGGCCCTGGCGGTGGGCCTCGGTAAAACGTTGCGGGAAAGTATCGACCGCCGCCTGGGCCAGGGCGACCGCCTGCTCCTGGTCCTGGTGGAGCACCGGCAACAGCGCCTGGGCCAGGGCGGCCAGGTTCCAGTGGGCAATCGCCGGCTGGTTGCCGTAGGCGTAGCGCCCGGCGTGGTCGATTGAACTGAACACCTGCTGCGGGTGGAAGACATCCATGAAGGCGCAGGGCCCGTAATCGATGGTCTCTCCCGACAGCAGCATATTGTCGGTATTCATCACCCCGTGGATAAAACCGAGCAGTTGCCAGCGGGCCACCAGTGCGGCCTGGGCATTGATCATCTCCTGCAGCAGGGCCAGGGCGGGATTGGTCTCATCCAGGGCGCCAGGGTAGTGCCGGGCGAGCACATGCCCCACCAGCAGTTCCAGCGCATCCGTATCCCTGCGCGCCGCGAAAAACTGGAAGGTGCCGATGCGGATATGGCTGCGGGCCACCCGGGTCAGCACTGCGCCCGGCAGGAAAGACTCCCGCACCACCTGCTCCCCGGTAGTGACCGCGGCCAGCGCGCGGGTCGTCGGCAGGCCGAGGGTGTGCATCGCCTCGCTCACGATATATTCACGCAGTACCGCCCCCAGGGGCGCCCTGCCGTCGCCGCCGCGGGAGTAGGGCGTGGGGCCGGAGCCCTTGAGCTGGATGTCGTAGCGAATACCGTCGGCCCCGATGACCTCCCCCAGCAGGATGGCGCGGCCATCTCCCAGTTGCGGGTTGTAGCTGCCGAACTGGTGGCCCGCATACACGGTGGCGATCGGGTCGCTGCCCGGGGCAATCGCGTTGCCGGCCAGGACCGCGGTACCCTCGGGCGACTCCAGCCACAGGGGGTCTATGCCCAGCAGCTTCGCCAGTGGGTGATTGACGCGAATCGGGCCGGGCGCCGCCACGGGGGTGGGCGGCCGGCGGGAGTAAAACCGTTCCGGCAGGCGCGCGTAGCTGTTGTCGAAGTCGATCGCCGACACGGGCCTAGTACCCCGCCTGCATGTCCACCACGTTGAGCAGGTTGCCGCCGTCCACGTAGCGGCGCAGGTTTTCCGCCGCGATGATGGCCGTGCGCTGCATGCTCGCGGGGCTGGCGGCGGCGACATGGGGCGTGATGATCACGTTGTTCATCTGCCACAGGGGGCTGTCCGCGGGCAGCGGTTCCGGGTCGGTGACGTCCAGTCCCGCGCCGTAGAGCCTGCCGGACTCCAGCGCGGCAAGCAGGGCGCTGGTCACCGTGCTGGCGCCGCGGCCCACGCTGATAAAGATGGCGCCGGGTTTCATGGTGTCGAAAAACGCCTTGTCGAAAACACCGGTGGTTTGGGGGGTGAGGGGCAGCGCGTTTACCACCACGTCCGCCTGGCTGGCGAGCACGGGCAGTTCCTCCGGCAGCCCGATGTACTCGAGGAAATCGGGACCTTCACGGGAGGAGCTGCGGGTGGCGGTGACCAGCATGCCGAGGCTGTTGGCGCGCCAGGCGATCTCGGTGCCGATCCCGCCGAGGCCGACCACCAGCAGGGTCTTGCCCCGCAGCTCCCCGAATTTCGCGCCCGCCGCCCGGGAGCGGTCCCAGCGGCTTTCAAACTGGGCCCGCTGGTAGGCCGGCAGCCCTGTCGCCAGGGACAGCAGCATGGCGATAGCGTGCTCGGCTATCGCCGGTCCGGCCAGGCGCTTGCTGTTGGTGAATACCCGGCCCTGGAACAGCTGCGGCGACAAGCCGGCGCACTCTTCCATGCCGGCGGTGTAATTGTGTACCCACAGCAGGCGGGGCGAGGCGTTCTCGAGAGCGGCGTTGGTGCACAGGCCGATGTAGGCGTCGGCACCCGCCAGGGTTTCGGCGCTGGGGACCATGTTGTTGGATTTGTCGATCACCAGTTCCACGGTGCCGGCGCTGCGGCGCAGCAGCTCTTCAAGTTCTGGCATCTGCTGCGCCACCCCCGCGGGCACGCTGGCGACAATGCGCTGCGGATGCCAGTTGGGATTGTCGCGCATCGCGGTGTCCGAGCGCGGCAGTTCCAGTTCCTCGACAATCTGCTTCACCCGCGGGTCCGGCGGGACGGCATCTTCAGCCGCGCTGTAGGCGCTGGCAAGGACGCTGGCAAGTAGTGCCAGGGTAAGCAGGTATTTCATTGCACGCTCCGGTTGAGATTTGCGCCAGCATAGGCAGATTTACCGTTGATTACGAGTTACCGCGGCTGCCGGACCAAAAAATAGTTATGCGGCCCCGGCGGGGT
>JAOUDU010000657.1 GCA_029859085.1 Gammaproteobacteria bacterium
TGTAGCGGTAAACGCCGCTGTGGCGGATTCCCCGGCGCCCACCAAATCGGGATTCTTCTCCCGCCTGCGGCGCGGCCTGGGCCGCACCAGTGAAAACCTGGTGCAGGGCGTGGGCACGCTGTTCCTCGGGCGCAAGGAAATCGATGAGGACCTGCTGGAGCAGCTGGAATCGCGTTTGCTGCTCGCGGACGTCGGCGTGGACGCGACCCGGGATATCATCGACCATCTCACCCAGCGGGTATCGCGCAAGGAACTGACCCACGCCCAGGGCTTGCAGGCAGCGCTTGGGGAAGAATTGCTGGCATTGCTCAAGCCCTGCGAGCAGCCCCTGGAGGTGGCGGGCAAGAAGCCTTTTGTCATTTTGATGGTGGGGGTGAACGGGGTCGGCAAGACAACTACTATCGGCAAGCTGGCCAGGCGCTATATGGCCGAGGGCCGCTCTGTGATGCTGGCAGCGGGCGACACATTCCGCGCCGCCGCGGTGGAACAGCTGCAGGTCTGGGGCGAGCGCAACGGGGTGCCGGTGATCGCCCAGCACAGCGGGGCTGACAGTGCCTCGGTGTTGTTTGATGCGCTGCAGGCCGCCCGGGCTCGCAATGTGGATGTGCTTATCGCCGATACGGCCGGCCGGCTGCACAACAAGGACAACCTGATGGAGGAGCTGAAGAAGGTGGTGCGGGTGATGGGCAAGCTGGACCCGAGCGCGCCCCACGAAGTCATGCTGGTACTCGATGCCGGCACCGGCCAGAACGCCCTTGCCCAGGCGGCCCATTTCCAGCAATGGGTTGGCGTATCCGGTATCAGCCTAACGAAGCTGGACGGCACAGCCAAGGGCGGGGTGATTTTTGCAATTGCGAAGAAGCTCGGCCTGCCCATCCGTTTTATTGGTGTCGGGGAGGCGGTGGAGGATCTGCGCCCCTTCAGGGCCGGGGAGTTCATCGACGCCCTGTTCGCCGGAGACGATACCGCTGCATGATCAGTTTTGACCGGGTGAGCAAACGCTACGCCGAGGGCCACGACGCCCTGCGCGAAGTGAGTGTGAACATCGGTAGCGATGAACTCGTGTTTATTACCGGCCACTCGGGGGCGGGGAAAACGACCCTGTTGCGGATGATCATGCTGATGGAGCGCCCCTCCCGGGGCCAGGTGAGTATCGACGGCCAGAACCTCGCGACTATCGGTCCCCGCGGCATTCCCAGGCATCGCCGGAATATCGGCGTGGTATTCCAGAACCACCGCCTGCTGATGGATCGGACCGTCTACGACAATGTAGCGCTGCCGCTGATCATCGCCGGCTACGACCACAGGGAAGTCGGCAGGCGGGTGCGGGCTGCACTGGACAAGGTGGGACTTCTCAATCGCGAGCGCGCGATGCCGGTCACCCTGTCCGGAGGCGAGCAGCAGCGGGTGGGGATTGCCCGGGCGGTGGTGGGCAAGCCCAAAATCCTGTTGGCTGACGAGCCCACCGGCAACCTCGACCCGGCGCTGTCCGCGGAAATCATGCAGCTGTTCGAGGAGTTCAACCAGGTCGGCGTGACGGTACTTATCGCCAGTCACGACCTGGCGCTGATTTCCAGGCTGCACCACCGCATTATTACACTGCGCGAAGGTCGCCTCGTTGCGGGGAGCAAAACTTGATCGGGCGGCGACGCGCGGCCGCGGGAACTGCAACCGCGGGGCGGCGGGAGGGCGCAAGGGTGAGCCGCACCGGCCTGCGCGACCGTTACAATGCCTGGGTACAGCACCACCGCCTGTCCGCGGCCGACAGCATGCTCCGGGTTCTGGACAACCCGGTTTCCAGCGCGATGACCTGGCTGGTGATAGGCATCGCCCTCGCCCTGCCGACGGGGCTGGACGTGGCCCTCGATAACGTCAGCCAGTTGAGCGCCAGCTGGGACAGCCCGGCGCAAATCTCCCTGTTCCTGCAGGACGGGATCGGGGATGAGCGGGCGCGGCAACTGGAGCAGGAGCTGGCGGCCAGGCCCGACGTGGCCCAGACCCGGTTCGTATCGAGTCAGGAGGCGCTGGAGGAATTCCGCACCTTGTCGGGATTTGCCGATGTGCTGGCGAGCCTCGACCAGAACCCGCTGCCGCACCTGATCCTGGTATCACCTGCGGGAAGTTCCAGCCAGGGGGCCGCGGCGGCATTGCGGCAGGAGTTGCAGGCCTATCCCGACGTCGCCCAGGCGGTGCTGGACATGGAGTGGCTGCAGCGCCTCAACAGCCTGATGGAACTCAGCCGCCGGCTGGTGCTGGCGGTGGGAGGCCTGCTCGTTGTGGGGGTGTTGCTGATCCTCGGCAACACCATCCGCCTGGCGATCGAGAGTCGCCGCGAGGAGATCGTTATCATCAAGCTGGTGGGGGGCAGCGACGCTTTCGTGCGGCGACCGTTCCTTTATACC
>JAOUDU010000658.1 GCA_029859085.1 Gammaproteobacteria bacterium
GGTCGGCCAGGGCCTGGTTGCTCTGGCGACCGTCTTTTTGCAGGGCATCGAGAATTTTCAGATCCGTGCGATCCATTGGAAGAAACATTCCTAAAAAGCCAAAAACAGAAAGAATATTAATTTAAAATCCGCTTGGGATCAAAAATAGAAATAAAATTAACCGGGATAACATTTAAGCTTGTTGAATCAAATTCGCGATAGCAGGTCATGCCTATGAACTCTCCCGAAACGGTCCGGCCCCTGGACGATTACGAGTTACAGGACCGTTACCTGCGCGAGCAGGGCAGGGTATTCCTCACTGGCACCCAGGCCCTGGTGCGCCTTCCCCTGGAACAGCGGCGACTGGATCAGCTGGCGGGCCTTGAAACAGCCGGTTTTATATCGGGCTACCGGGGGTCCCCGCTGGGGGGGTACGACCAGGAATTGTGGCGGGCGCGCCAGGTCATGGCGGATTCCCGGGTGGACTTCCTGCCGGCCATCAACGAGGACCTTGCGGCCACCGCGATACTGGGTACCCAGCAGGTGGAAACCGCCGGGAATCGCGAGGTCGACGGGGTTTTCTCCATCTGGTACGGCAAGGGTCCCGGTGTAGACCGTGCCGGCGATGCCCTCAAGCACGGCAATGCCTACGGCAGTTCACCCCACGGCGGTGTGCTGGTGGTTGCCGGGGACGATCACGGCTGTGTGTCTTCCAGCATGTCGCACCAGTCCGACGTCGCCTTCATGGCTTTTTTCATGCCGACCCTGAACCCCGCCTCGGTCGAGGAGTACATCCGGTTCGGATTGTACGGCTTCGCCTTGTCCCGCTTTTCGGGCTGCTGGGTCGGCTTCAAGGCGATCTCCGAGACAGTCGAGAGCGCGGCTTCCGTCGACCTTGGTGCGTTGCCCGCCTTCACCATTCCCTCTGACTACCAGCCGCCGGCATTCGGCCTGCACTACCGCTGGCCGGACCTGCCCGGCCCTCAGGTGGAAGCGCGCATGGTGGCGAAGCTGGACGCGGTGCGGGCCTTCGCCCGGGCGAATCCTATCGACCTGCGCATCTACGACATCCCGGACGCCCGCTTCGGCATCATCACCACCGGCAAGGGCCACCTCGACCTGATGGAGGCCCTGCGCCTGCTGGGCATCGACGAAGCCCGGGCCCGCGAGATTGGAATCGACATCTACAAAGTGGGTATGGTCTGGCCCCTGGAGACACAAGGCGCGAGAGACTTCCTGCGAGGCAAAAAAGAAGTACTGGTGGTCGAGGAGAAGCGCGGCATTATCGAGAGCGAACTGAAAGAGGATCTCTATGACTACCAGGCCGACAAGCCCAGCCGCATGGTGGGTAAGTACGACGAGGAGGGCAGGCCGCTGATCCCCTGGACCGGTGAGTTGAGCCCAACCTTGCTGGCGCCGATCGTGGCGGCGCGGATCACCCACGAATTTCCGGACATACGCTTCGACAAGGAACTGGCAGCGCTGGCGGAGAGTCGCGTCGAGGTGGCGGCGCCCGTGGATGTCAAGCGCACGCCTTACTTCTGCGCCGGCTGCCCCCATAATACCTCGACGAAGGTGCCGCAGGGCAGCAAGGCGCTGGCAGGTATTGGCTGTCACTTCATGGCCTCCTGGATGAACCGCGACACCGAGTCCCTGATCCAGATGGGCGGCGAGGGTGTCAACTGGGTGGGCAAGTCGCGTTTCTGTGGCAATCCGCACATATTCCAGAACCTGGGTGAGGGCACCTACTTCCACTCTGGCTACATGGCGATTCGACAGGCGCTGGCCGCAGGCACCAACATTACCTACAAGATCCTGTTCAATGATGCCGTGGCCATGACCGGGGGCCAGCCGGTGGATGGTGTTATCACGGTGCCAGCCATTGCCAACCAGGTGCGCTCCGAGGGTGTGCAGCGGATCGCCGTGGTCAGCGATGAGCCGGAGAAATACACCGACCGGTGCGTATTTCCCGCCGGCGTCAGTATCCACCACCGCGATGAGATGGACGCGCTGCAGCGGGAACTGCGTGAGGTGCCGGGAGTCAGTGTGTTGATCTATGACCAGGCCTGCGCGGCGGAAAAGCGCCGCCGGCGCAAGCGCGGCACCTATCCGGACCCGGCGAAACGGGTGTTTATCAACGACGCGGTCTGCGAGGGCTGCGGCGACTGCTCGGTGCAGTCCAACTGCCTCGCCATCTACCCGGTGAACACTGAACTGGGTCGCAAGCGCAAGATCGACCAGTCCTCCTGTAACAAGGATTATTCCTGCGTAAAGGGCTTCTGTCCCAGCTTCGTCACCGTGGAAGGTGGCGAATTGCGCGAGCCGGCGATTGCCGCCACTTCAGGTGATTTCGAGAAGAGAGTGGCTGCATTGCCTGAGCCGCAACTGCCCGCGCTGGATGATGTATTCGACCTGCTG
>JAOUDU010000659.1 GCA_029859085.1 Gammaproteobacteria bacterium
TGGGTTACTACAATCCCGCCATCAAGACCACGCTGCAACGGACCGAACCGGTTTGGCGCCTGCAAATCACCGTGGCGGCGGGCGATCCGGTGCTGATCGGCGAGATCAGCATACAGCTCAATGGAGACGCCGCCTCGGATGAGGCGTTCCAGGCACTGCTGAAGAAGGCCCCCTTCGGCGAGGGAGATGTTTTCAACCACGGCGATTACGAGCGTTTCAAAAACCAGCTGTTGACGCTCGGCCAGGAGCGGGGGTATTTCGATGCCCGTTTCACCCGGAGCAAGGTCAAGATCAACGTCGTCAGCGACCAGGCCGATATTTTCCTGCACTACGATTCGGGGCAGCGGTTCCGCTTCGGGGAGGTAGACTACAGCGCCACCAAGGTTGCCCCCGAGTTGCTGGCGAAACTGCAACCGATCAGGCGCGGCGAGTATTTCGACCAGGCGCGCCTCCTGTTTTTCCAGGGCCAGTTGCAGCGCTCAGGTTATTTTTCCGGCGTACTCATCACGCCCCGCTTCGAAGAGGCCAGGGACTACACGGTGCCATTATCAGTGACCCTTCATGCCGCCCGCCGGCACAGTTTTGACGTGGGTGTCGGCTACAGCACCGATACCCAGGAGCGGGTGTCACTGGTGTGGCGCACACCGCTGCTGAACCGCTATGGGCACAGCCAGCAGACCCGCATCTCCTGGTCGCGGGTGAATCCCAGCGGCCAGTTCACCTATTCCATTCCCCTGTCGCATCCCCTGAATGACGTGCTGCATTTATCGGCCAGGGTGGAGAACGACAAGTACGGTGATATCGACAGTCGCGAGAAAGAGCTGGGCGCGTTGCGGGAAATCCGCAAGGGCAAGTGGGTGTACAGTTTCTCCGGTCGCGAGCTGGAGGAATCCTGGGAGCTGAAAAACACCAAGTTCGACAACAATTACCTGCTGCCGGGCTTCGCCATTTCGCGCAGTGATCGCACCGGATCCCTGGTGGATCCCAGCAGCGGCTTCAGCCAGTTCTACAAGCTGGAGGGGGGCAGTGCCGATGTCGGCTCCGATATCGACCTGCTCCGGGCCACCGTGAATTTCAGCTATGTCGTCACCCCTGTGCCCGGTCACCGCGTTGTCGCGCGCATGGCGCTCGGCGCCGTGTTTCTCTCCGATGACGACAGGGTAAACCTGGCCCCGTCGCTCAGTTTCTTCGCCGGGGGCTCCCAGAGTATTCGCGCGTACGGCTACCAGTCCATCGGCAACGAAATTGACGTCCTGCGCGACGATGGCAGCAAACAGACCCTGGTGATCGGCGGCGACAGGCTGGCGACCGCAACGCTCGAATACCAGTACTATTTCACCCCCACCTGGCGCGGCGCCCTGTTCGTGGACGCCGGCGACGCCTTCGACTCCACCGATTTCAATCTCAATGTCGGCCCGGGCTTCGGCATTCACTACGTGTCCCCGGTGGGTGCGGTACGGCTGGAATTCGCCAACAGCGTGAGCGATCCGGACCCATCCTGGCGCATGGTGCTGAACATAGGGGCGGAGTTTTGAGCCGGGTGCTGTGGCGGCTTGTCGCCTGGGGCCTGCTGCTGCCCCTGTTCGGGCTGCTGTTTCTGCCACTGAGCGAATGGGGCAGCAAGCAGTTGCTGGACAACGTCGGGAGGATGCTGCCCATCGAGATAGAGTACGGTGGCGGCAGGCTTGCCGGGGAGCTGCGGCTCAAGCACGTCGGCTGGGGCGACGATGACCTGAGACTGGATCTGCAGGACGTGGTGATCGAGCTGTCGCCGGTCTGCTTGTGGCACAGCCGGATATGTTTTGAGCAATTGTCTGCCCGGGAACTGGATTTGACGATCCTGCCGGGTCCGGCCGAGGCGGCTGCGGGGCCGGGTGCTGTGGCAGGTGACGATACGCTGTTTGCGTTTCCGGTGCCGCTGGAGGCGGCGCACCTGCAGCTCGATTCACTGCGTGTTGCATGGCAGGGCGGCGAATGGCGCCAGGGTGAGATAGAGGGCGCCGTGAGGATAAGCGGCTCCATGATAAAGGTGACAGGCGCAAGGTTGCAGGGGGCATCACTGTCGCTGAGTGACGCCGCAGAATCGAGCGGGCCGGTCCAGCTTCCCGAGATCGACCTGCCGCTGCAACTGGTGGTAGACGAACTGGTGCTGGTAGTCGGCACCTGGGACCTGTACGGCGCGCCAGGTGAGCTGGATTCGCTGCGGCTCAGCGGCAGCTGGTCGCGCAAGGCGCTGCGGCTGGACGCGCTGCAGCTCAGGGCTGCGGCCCTGGGCCAGTGGGAAGCGCACGGCAGCATCGACTTCTCCGGCCAGTGGCCGCTGGCGCTGACGGTCAACGGCGTAGTGCCGGATCTGCCGGGCTGGCCGACCGTGCTTGACCGGGGAATTACCCTG
>JAOUDU010000058.1 GCA_029859085.1 Gammaproteobacteria bacterium
CGGTGAGGGGGTCCCCGATGGTCGCCATTTCCCAGTCAATGACCGCCAGCAACTCGGGGCGATGCGGACTGCACAGCGTATTGTCCAGGTGGTAGTCACCATGAACAATGCCAACAGGCGCGGAGGTGGGCAGCTTATCCAGCAGCCACTGGCCGAGGATTTCCAGCTGTGGCAGTTCCCGCACCGGCGCCTTGCAGCGCAGCTTCATCCAGCGCTCGACCTGGCGTCGCAGGAAGTTCTCAGGGCTGCCAAAATCATCCAGGCCCAACGCTTGCCAGGGTGCGCTGGCAATTGCTGCCAACGCGTCTGTCAGCTGGTAGCCCAACTGGTTTACCGCGCCCGCGCCATCGTAGCTCCCGGGAAGTTTCGCTGTTATCGAGAGGCCATCGACATAATCGATCAGCGCAAAAGGCCGCCCGATGACCTCACTGTCGTCACACCAGCCCAGCACCCGGGGCACAGGGGCATATCCCTGCAAGGCAGACATAATCCTTGCCTCGCGTTCCACACCGCGGTGAGCGGTTGGGGAAATCGTATCCGCCGGTGGCGTCCGCAGTACCAGCCTGCCCTGGTCAGTCTCCACCAGCAGCGTGACATTCGAATTACCGCCACTGAGCTCCCGGACAACGCGGGCGTCGCCACGTCCCAGCTGCCGGCTTATCCAGGGTTGCAACTTCGGGTAGGCAACGGTCATTCGACTAGCCAAGAACACCGAAACTGCTCATGAGGCCACCGTCGGCAGGTACAAAGGCACCTGTCATGTAACGGGCTCGAGCCGTGAATTCCACGACCTCGGCGATCTCGTCCGGCTCGCCGAACCGCCCCAGGGGTATTTTTCGACGCATCGAATCGAGCGCTTTTTGCGACAGCGCACCGGTCATTTCGGTCAAGACCAGGCCCGGTATCACCAGGTTGACGGTTATGCCCCTGGGGGCCAACTCGATCGCGAGGGCGCGCGTCAGCCCGGCAATGCCGGCCTTGGAAGCCGCGTAGGCAGCGTCCCCGGGGAAACCCCTGAAGCCTACAACTGCACCAATGTTGACCACGGCACCGCCATCCCCGAGGCAGGGCGATGCGGCGGTAATGACATTGAGCGCACCGGTAAGGTTGGTATCGATAACCGTCTGCCAGTCTCCAGGCGCCAGCTTTTCGATCTTGCCGCCCCGATGGGCACCAGCATTGTTCACGAGGATATCGATGCGCCCCCACCTGGAGACAACCTGGGCCACGGCCGCATCAACCTGGTCCCGTTGGCTCACATCGGCGCGGCAGGCCATGCAGCGGTCACCGAGACGCGCGGCAATACCGCTTACGTCGTCGCCGCGGGCGAGAATTGCCACGCGATCACCGGCGGCGTGGACGCGCTCCGCAATGGCGAGCCCGATACCTCTGGACGCACCCGTAACCAGCCATACCTTGTCGCCGCTCATATCGTTCCGGGGTATCCGTGAGGTCAATATTATTTGCTTGTTTGTGTCTAGTAAGTTTAAACTAGCCCGTCTCGAAGTCAACCCGAAAACACTCGGCGGACCCCGGGGCCAGCATGCTGGCGACGCACACACACCAGGAAACCACCTTTACCAGAGGGCCAACGCGTGAGCTGGAGTTTCGAAACCGACAGTGATTTCCAGGCACAACTGGATTGGATCGATACCTTCACCCGGGAGGAAATAGAGCCGCTTGATCTCGTTTTCAGGGGACCGGGCGATCCTTGGGACCCGGCATCACCCGCCGCCCGGGCGATGGCGCCGCTGAAACAGATTGTGAAAGACAGGGGCCTGTGGGCGTGCCACCTTGGGCCGGAACTGGGCGGGGGAGGATACGGACAGGTCAAGTTGGGCCTGATGAACGAGATTCTGGGCCGCAGCCGCTTCGGGCCGAGCGTTTTCGGCTGCCAGGCGCCGGATTCCGGTAACGCAGAGATTCTGGCGCACTTCGGCACGCCCCGGCAGAAAGAAAAATTCCTCCAGCCGCTGCTCAACGGCGAGATCGCATCCTGTTATTCAATGACCGAACCCCAGGCGGGAGCAGACCCGGCGGAATTCCAGTGCATTGCCACCCGCGATGGCGATGAATGGGTGATAAACGGGGAAAAGTGGTTCGCCTCGCATGCCCGCTTCGCCGAGTTTCTCCTGGTCATGGTCGTGACCAACCCCGATGTCCCGATACACCAGGGCGCCTCTATTATACTCGTCGAGAAGGACCGGCCCGGGCTGGAGATCCTGCGCAACTCGGCGGTGGGCCCCTACGTCGAACAGGGCGATGGCGTGCACGCCTACCTGCGCTTTACCGATTGCCGGGTGCCGGCGGAAAACCTGCTGGGAGAGGAAGGCCAGGGCTTCCTGGTAGCCCAGACCCGGCTTGGCGGAGGGCGGGTGCATCATGCGATGCGCAGTGTCGGCGTGCTGAAAAAAGCCCTGGACATGATGTGCGAGCGCGTACTGAGCCGCACCACCAAGGGCGAACTCCTGGCCAATAAACAGCTGACCCAGGAGAAGATCGCGGACAGTTATACCCAGATACTGCAATACCGCCTGCATGTGCTGTACACCGCATGGCTCATCGACAAGCACAAGGAGTACAATCGGGAGGTAAGGAAGGAGATAGCCGCTATCAAGGCCGCCACGCCCAGGGTGTTACAGGAGGTGATCTACCGCGCCATGCATCTCCACGGCAGCCTGGGTATGTCGGACGAGGTTCCACTGATGAATATGTGGGCCAATATCCCGGAACTGGGCGTGGTGGACGGCCCGTCCGAGGTGCACAAGATCACTGTAGCTCGCACGGTGTTGCGGGAGTACCAGGCGGCACCCGGACTGTTTCCCACTTATCACATGCCAACCCAGCGCGCCGATGCCATGAAGAAGTACGGGCATTACCTGGCGGGGGAAAAGTAGTGCTGACCGCGGGTCTGGGGATTTACTGTAGCCACCGGACTTGAGCCACAGCTGGGCAAAAATGTGCAAATCATCAGAAACATAATACGAGGCTGAATACGATGAACACTGTGCAACAAAAAACCCGGGGCAACGGCTCCGCCGAGCCGGGGAAGGCCGACTTCGACGCTATCGTTATCGGGGCCGGCTTTGCCGGTCTCAGCCTGATTCACTACCTGCGCGACGCGGGCCTGTCGATCCGCGTGTTCGACCGGGCGTCCGACATAGGCGGCACCTGGACCTGGAACCGCTATCCGGGCGCGATGACGGACAGCGAGAGCTATTACTACTGCCTGACGTTCTCCAAAGAACTCCTGCAGGAATGGTCCTGGACGCAACGCTATCCGGATTGGAAGGAAACCCTCAACTACATGCATTTCGTCGCCGACAAGTGCGATATGTGGCGCGACATTCAATTGAATACCGAAATAGTCAGTGCCGACTACCAGGCTGACACTGGCCACTGGCTGGTTACCACTGGCAACGGCGACACCTATACCTGCAAGTACTTCATCAGCGGTATGGGCATGATCTCGGAGCCGGTGATACCGAAGATCAAGGGTATGGATACATTCAAGGGACCCCTGTTCCATTCCTCCCGCTGGCCGGAGGGCCTCGACTACGCAGGCAAGCGGGTTGGCATCATCGGCGCCGGCGCCACCACCGTGCAGATGGTGCCGGTGATGGCGAAAACCGCCGAGAGCGTGACGGTATTCCAGCGCACGTCAAACTTCATTCTGCCCGCCATGCAGAAGCCCATGACGCCGGAGTGGGAAAAGGAGATCAAGGAACACTACGACGAGATCGTCGCCAAGTGCCGCAACCATGTATTCGGCATGGCCTTCGACAGCCCCGTGGGCCGCAACGTGGCCGATACGCCGCCCGAGGAAGTGGAGCGTATCTTCGAGGAAAACTGGACCGGCAGTTTCCGCTGGGTGTTCGAGACCTTTGACGACCTGCTTACCAATCCCGAGGCGAACAGGAAAGCGTCGGAGTTCATCATCAGGAAGATGAAGGAACGCGTCAATGACCCTGAAATCGCGGAACTGCTGGCGCCCGAGGTGGGCGAATACCCGCTGTTTGCCAAGCGCCCGCCCCTGGATCACGGCTACCTGGAGGCTTTCAACCGCGACAACGTCCACCTGGTCGACATCAAGGACCGGGAGCCGATTGTAGAGATCACCGAAACTGGCGTACGCACCACGAAAAACGACTACGAGTTCGATATTATTGTTATCGCCACGGGTTTCAGGGCCTACACCGGTGCGCTGGAAGCGTTCCCGATTCGCGGGAAAAGCGGCCAGACCCTGCGGGAGAAGTGGGAGAAAACTTCCAATGCGATCATGGGTGTGTGCGTGGCGGACTTTCCCAACATGTTCGTCGTGACAGGACCCCAGGCGCCCTTCGCCAACCTGCCGACCTCCATCGAGCAGAACGCCATGTGGATTGCGGACTGCATCAAGAAGATGGAGAGCGAGGGCTACGATGTGTGCGCACCCAGGAAGGAAGCCGAGGATGAGTGGTCAGCCCATGTCGCCGACGTTCACTCGCAGACCTTGATGGACGTCGGGGACCAGGTGCACTCGTGGATGATGGGCGCCAACATAGAGGGCCACAAGCCGCGGGTGCTGATTTACTTCGGCGGCGCGAATGTCTACTACGACAAGCTGCGCGAATCCGTCGACAAGGGTTTCCCGGAACTGGAGTTCAACCGGCTGGCCGGATAATCAGGCGTCGAGGCCGCTCTTGCCGGCCTCGCGAATGATCGGGGTGTACTCGGCAAAATTGGGAGCGCCTGCGACCGCGCCGATGGTGATACCGGCATCGGTCGTCAGGGTATGGCCGGTGGTGTAACCGGATTCATCGCTGGCCAGCCACAGGGCGGCATTGGCGACATCGAGTGCCAGGCCGGGACGGCCCGCCAGCGGCGAAGCCTCTGCCAGTTTGGCCTTGGCTCCCTCGATATTATTGGGATCCCCGGTCAACACACTGGCCACCATAGGCGTCGCGACACTGGCCGCCGCGATGGCATTGACCCGAATACCACTGTTGCAAAGCTCGGTCGCCACATTCTTGGTCAGGCCGACAACGGCGTGCTTGGCGGCGGCATAAGCGTGCGGGCCCAGGCCTCCCTGCAGACCCGCCGTGCTGGCCATACTGATAATGGACCCTGACTTGTTGGGCAACATGACCCGGGCGGCGTGCTTCATGGTATAAAACGTGCCGTTCAACAGCACGTCGATCGTGAAAAGCCATTCCGCTGACGGCGTGGTCGCAATAGGCCCCACCGATCCGACAATGCCCGCGCTGTGGAAAACGATATCGAGCTGCCCGAATCGCTCTACCGCGGCGTCCATTGCCGCGGCCACATCCTGTTCACGGGTCACGTCGCAGGCCATGAAGGCCGCTTTATCGCCGAAAGATCGGGCGAATTCGGTGCCGGCATCCGCCTGTATATCGCAGATCAATACCCGGCAACCCTCGTCAATGAACCTGCGGGTGGCAGCCGCGCCTATGCCGCTGGCACCGCCGGTAATCAGCGCTGTTTTATTTTCCAATCTCATCGCAAGTTCCTGGGGAGTATGGTGTCGGGTAGAGCGTGGTTGCCGTGATCCTGTCGGGCCACCCGCGACGGGTGTATTTCAGGCAGAGTAGAACTGGCACACGGCATCATCGGGTGCCCTTTTGCCGATCGTCTGCTCGGCAATATCGGCAAAGCCCTGCGAGCACCCGGGCTCCAGTCGAACCCAGTCGGTCATACCCGTGCGCCGCACTATTTTCCATTCACCGCCCCTCGACTCGAACCTGTCGAGGTAACGGCCGCCTACAAAATAGTCCATTTCCGTGTCGTAGGCATTCTCCGCTGCCAGCGGGTCACCGCGCGCCCGCATCCGGTGAAAGGCGGTAAAGTAGGTCTCCGCTGTCGCCGTGCCATCGCCCTCCAATTGAATCAGCGTATTTCCCAGCTGGTGGTGTGTCCTTGAATAGGCCGAGAGCAGGCCCAGGGCGAAAGCCACAAAATCACCCGGCGCTTCCCTGGAGGAGGGAATGCCGGGGTCCGAGGAGGGCCCCTCATAAAAATGGGAGTGGCGCGAGCCGGGATGGAAAACACTGCGCAGCAGCTGTTCATCCATCCGGTCTATCGCCCGGGCATAGCGGTAAATTACCTCGGTAATTGCCTGCTTTGCCTGCAGTACAACGACCCCATCATCTGTCATCGTGGGCGCCTCCACCGTTTCGGGCGAGTCTACTCACCAAAGTTATACACAACCTCCGCACCGTAGGTGAGCGGGGGACGGGTGGAAGCATAGGACCACAGGCCGGCAACGTCATAACCGTGTGTATAGCCGTCCTCGTCTGTCAGGTTGCGCCCGAAGATGCTGAAGGTGAACGCGTTTTTCGAATAATTGATCGAAGCGTCGACGAGATGCTGGGCATCGTTCTCAAGCTCGGGGGAGTTGGTCACGTTGACGAAATGCTCGCCGATATAGTGGTATGCGCCGCGAATCCATGCGGTGCCACCAGCCATATCCCACTCGTAAGTGGCGTCAAGCGAGCCGGTCCAGTCTGGCGAGCGGCGGAATTCGAGATCGGACAAGTCCACGATACTGCCATCCAGGGCCTCGTAATTGAAGTCGTCATACCCGGTATCCAGGTAGCCGAGGTTTGCGCGCAGGCTCAAATTTTCAGTGATATAAGCCTGCACTTCCAACTCAACCCCCTCAATGGTCGCACTTGAGGCATTGCTTACGACTGTCTTCTGGCCGGTGGCGTCATTTGACGGCAGTTGCAGTTCCTCCTGCTTGTCATCGTATTCCATGTAGAACACGTTGGCGTTGACGCGCAGGCGGTTATCAAGCCATTCGGATTTGATACCGAGTTCGTAATTGTCCACGGTTTCAGGGTCGTAAGGCGTACTTGCCGACTCATCGCTGTCGACCCGGCCGAGGAAGCCACCGCTGCGATAGCCTTTGGAATAGGTCGCGAAAGCCATCATATCGTCCGTAAACTCATAGCGCGCCCCAACTCTCGGGGTAAACTCATCCCAGTCTTTTTTCGGGTATTGACCGGTTTGAGGATCGGCATTATTTCCCTGCGCACCATCCTGCTGGGACTCCTTTTCATCCTCGGTGTAGCGCCCCCCCAGGGTCAAAGTCAGCGCGTCCGTCAGTGCGTAGTCTCCCTCGAAAAAAACAGCCCATGAATCGGTGGTCATTATCGTGTGCTGGTAGATATCGAGTACCTGGCCGGGGAAGTCTGGACTGAAGCCGATAAAGCTGTTCAGGTCCATCTCATAGTCGGACTCCCAGTAATAACCTCCCGCTACAAAGCTCAGTCTGTCGCCGGCATCGTAAGTCAGGCGCAGCTCGTGGCTGTCCTGGTCATAGTCGGCCGGGCGCGTGGTGCCATAGAGCAGCTCTGGCGTGCCATCCCAGTTGGACAGGATCGTTTCCTCAGATTCCCAATGCCCGTACAGGTAATCGACGCGATAGCTATCGCTCACATTCCACCTGGTCTCGAAAGACCAGGACTCGGTGTCGAAAGTGGCGTCCAGTTTTTGCGGCACGATATCGTCGATACTGGTCACCTGGAAGGGACTGTTCTTGTCAGCGGGCGGACCGCCCGGAATGTAGCCACGGTTGGCGACTTTCAGGCGGTCACCGGTAATCGGCTTGGACAACGAGGGGGAACAATAGCCGTAGGCGTCACAGAAGAGGTGTCGCCCTGGCTGCCCGGTGTTCAGCAGGGGCGGCGTGTCCTGGTCTGTCTCTTCTTTCTGGTAGGACGCTTCAAATTCCAGTTTGTCATTGGCATTCCATAACATATTGATGCCATAGGTCTGGTAGTCGTTCTCACCTTCACCGTCGCCCGGCACGGTAACGTTGTCGTAGTAACCCTCCTGCTGATCCCGCTTGCCAAGTGAAATCTTCGCCCCAAGGTCATCCGTGATGCCAAAGTTGAAAATACCATCGACATAGTAGGTGTCGTAGTCCTCGGCACCAGCGCGGATCTTGGCACCCAGCTCACCGGTGGGTTGGGTGTGGGTAACATTGATCAGGCCGCCGATGGTATTGCGGCCAAACAAAGTACCCTGTGGTCCGCGCAGTACCTCTACGCTGGCCAGATCGATGCTGCGCAGTAGTGATCCCGCGTTGGCGCCAAGGAAAATGCCGTCAACGACCACGCCGACTGCTGGGTCAAAGCTCTTTTCGACATCGGCCACTCCGATACCGCGGATAAATATGGCGGCGACGCCTCCCGGCCCCTGGGCTGTATCATCGATGATCAGGTTGGGTGACACAGTTGCGAGGTCAGACAGATCGCGGGCAAAGGTGCGAGCGATCTCGGTCTGGGTGAGAGCGCTTACAGCCAGGCCGACATCCTGCAGGCTTTCCTCCCGTTTACGCGCGGTAACCACAGTCTCTTCCAGCGTCGTGGAAATCCCTTCAAGTGCAGATACCGAATGGGGAAATGACGTGGCTGCCACCGCAATCACCAGGGCCAACTTTGTATTATTGTGCTTCATGCTGAACTCCTTTGAAGTTCTGTTTAAGTGATGGTCCCTTTGGGGGATGTAACCTGGATCCAAAAATTTACTCGATTATTACGCATTTCATGCCGGCTGTACCAGACGGGTACCCGGTACGGGGTTAAAATAATGGATCTGCACCTTGCGTTGCTGAATTTTCCACTGCCCATCGCGGGCCTGGAGGACGTCTTCATAAGTCGCCCCTACGATCTGGCACTGCGTTTCCCCCGCCAGTGTCCCGACGCAATCGACATCACAGACAGACGTCGCGTTTTCCGCATCGTGGAACTTGATCACCAGGTTGGTTGAAAGGTGGTGGCTCTCGCTCCACGCCGGCCACAGCACCTCGTGGATTGCTTTGTGAATACCCTCGTGACCCTCGAATTTGCCAAAGGGAGGGCCGATGTCCCACAGGCAGTCCGGCCACCATATGGCAAGAAAACGCGCATAGTCCCTTTTGTCAAAGCCATGGCAGTAATCAGACACCAGGTCCCTGATCGCGATACGTGCCTCCAGCTCAGTTACCCTGGCCTGGAGGTGGGATATCACAGCCTGTACATCCGGCATATACACAGTTCCATTCGTTGCCAGCTACCACCGGGCTCGGGAAGTCCAAATGCCCCCCGTTCACGCCCGGGGGCGACCAGGTCGGTGCCTCAGCACGTTTTCCGCATTTGCTTGATTGCGTCAAGCAAGTATAGATAACCGCGCATTACTGTCAACAATATTCGGTACAGGGATTTGGGCCGGGTTCGCAGCGCTGCAGGACTGTCAGGCGCCACTGCCCGGACTGTGTCAAAAGCAGCGCATTTTATTTCATTTGATTCTAAATGATGGTATTTAGATAACTCATTGTTATTTAAACAAGGTCTTGAATATGGGTTCTCCGCCCGTGGTTGAACTCTACTCAGCCTGCCGCCTGCCTTTGGCTGAAGCAGCGACACCACTTCAGTGGCAGATACTCTGTTGTCGGGACCGCGCCCCCAACCCGCTCACTTCAGCCCGGTCCCGGGCGTAACCGGTGTCGCTTCGCGGCAAACTCAACGCCCTGGCCGTCGGGATCGCCTTATTTGTGGGAGCTGCCTCAACCCTGCTCACGTTAACCCGTGAATACCATGTCGGGGTCGAACAGCGCTTCGCAACATTCAACAGCTCAGTATTGAACAGCGCGGGCCTGCTGCTTTTTACCCGGTCAGGTGACGCTGATCAACTGGCTGCCACGCTCGACCTGGCCTTGCCACAAGCCGGGATTGCCTATGCCGAGGTCTACGACGATCGCGGTCTCTCCATCATCCGGCGCGGCCAGCCGGCTTCTGCCTCGGGACCGGCACCCAGCTTCGCGGCGCTGAGAAACGGCGCACCGACATCCGACCCGGTTGAGATAAGCCTGGACCGCCTCG
>JAOUDU010000660.1 GCA_029859085.1 Gammaproteobacteria bacterium
GAGGCCACCGCCGCGGCGATCAGGGACGGGTGGCTGCATACGGGTGATATGGGCGCTTTCGATGACGACGGCTTCCTGACCCTCAAGGACCGCCTCAAAGACGTCATCATCAGCGGCGGCAGCAATATTTATCCCCGTGAGGTGGAGGAGATACTGCTTACCCATGAGGGGGTACTGGAAGTCTCGGTGGTCGGGCACCCCGATCCCGAGTGGGGCGAGGAGATAATCGCCTTTGTCGCGCCCAAAGCGGGATCAGCGGTTTCCGCGGAGGACCTGGACCGGCTCTGCCTCGAGAATATCGCCCGCTTCAAGCGCCCGAAACGCTATATCTTTGTCGAATCCCTCCCCAAGAACAACTATGGCAAGGTGCTCAAAACTGCGCTGCGGGATATCCTGGCAGGGCGGGGCGGCAGCGTCGGTCGCAAGGCCTAGGCGGCCCCGGTTCTCACCCCGCGCAGCCGGGTATCTCTCAGGCAAACGCCTCTTCGCCCTCCAGCTTCGTGCGGTGCAGCATGCGGCCGCAAGCCGGGTCGTAGGGGGTGGCGCGGTGCATGGTGCCGGTGTTGTCCCAGATCACGGTATCGCCGACTTTCCATTCATGCCGGTAAACGAACTGGGGCTGGGTCGCCCATTCGCGCAGTTTCACCAGCAGCTCGCAGCTCTCCCGGTAGTTCTTGTTTACCACCTGGTAGGCGGTACAACCCAGTACCAGTGACTTGCGGCCGGACCGGTGTTTCCACACCAGCGGCAATTCGGCATCGCCGATCGACATCATTTCCTTCAGTTTGCCCAGGCTCGGTTCCGGGTCGTAATAAAACAGCGAATTCCAGGCCGAGTGGAGTACGCGAAGCTGTTCGTACTCACGTTTTTCCGCATCGGGCAGGTCGTCGTAGGCGGCGTAGGTATTGCAGAACTCGGTCTGGCCGCCGGTGGGTGAGAGCACTTTGCTGGAAAGTATCGAGGCGAGAATCGGCACCTTGTTCATCGTGCCGTCGATGTGCCAGTACCAGGAGCCCTTGAGGTAGTCTGAGCGCGCGTTCTCTTTGGTGTCCAGCGTGACTTTGTAGACATTCTCACCGGCCAACTCCGGCGCCAGTTTGCCCAGGCTCTCGGTAAAGGCCATCTGTTCCTCGTCGCTGAAGCCAATCTGCGGGAAAACCAGTACCCCGCGCCGCTCCAGCAGATCGCGGATCTCCTCGGCGTGGGCGCCGCTCAGCAGTTCCTTTTTGCCCGCCAGTACTTCGGTGGCGATGCGCGGTTGCAGATCATTCGTTTTCAAGCCCATTTCCATTCTCCCGTTATCTACCAATGGCTGCCTCGCAGCCAATCCATCGCTGATAAAGTCCCGCTAAACCGGTTCCAGCCTCGCCGCCGCCAGTTTGCGCAGCTCCGGGCGCTGGATTTTATTACTGCCCGTCATCGGCAGCTCCGCCTCGGTGAAAAACAACACCCGCCGCGGCACCTTGAAGCTGGCCAGGGATTGCCTGCCGAACTTCCGCACCGCCTCCTCATCCAGCTGCTGGCCCTCGCGCAGGATGACGCATGACACCACAATTTCACCCAGGGTCGGGTGGGGGACGCCTACTGAAAAAACGCTCTGGATCGCCGGGTGCTGGACCAGTGCGGCATCCACCTCCGCCGGTGACACGTTGGCTCCACCGGTCTTGATCATGTCCCCGAGTCGGCCCTCCCAGAAAAGGTTGCCTCCCGGTGTCAGGTGGCCGGCATCAGCTGTATGGATAAAACCCTCCTGGTCGAAGAGCTTCTCGGGCTCGCTTTTGAGGTATCCCTGCGTGAGCGTCGGTCCCTTGGCGATGATCTCGCCGGATTCGCCCAGGGGCACGGTTTCGCCGCTGGCGGGGTCGATAATGCGCACGATGTTTCCGGGCAGTATCGGACCGTGGGCATTGTCGCTGTTGCGGCTTCCCGAACACCCGGAAACGAAGGTGAATGTTTCTGTCATGCCGTAGCCGGTAGGTTGCCGCCAGCTGGTATTGATGGTCGGGTGAGTGGCCAGGATGCCGCAGGCATCAACACAGGTCAGGGCAGACAGGTCGGCACTGTCCCATCCCGGGCACTCCGTCAGCCGCGCTTCCTGGTGTGGCCAGGCTATCGCCAGTGATACTTTTTCCCTTTCCAGCAGTTCCAGGCTCTGGTCGGGGTCGAAGTATCTCTGCAGGACCAGGCAGCCGCCCACGCTCAGGGTGCTGCCAAAGGCCATCGCGAAGTTGCCGGACCAGAAGAACCCATTGGCACTCCAGGTGACCACCGAACTGTCTGTTTCATACCAGTGGCCGAACCGCCAGCACTGCAGTATTGCAGCCCGGTGTGTTTGCTGGATCGCCTTGGGCTGGGCCGTCGACCCCGACGAGAAAAAAATCAGCCCCTGGTCA
>JAOUDU010000661.1 GCA_029859085.1 Gammaproteobacteria bacterium
CAGGCCGAAAAACAGTGGCAGGACTCTCATCGGGTATCTCCGGCTGCAAACTGGAAGCAGCCATGATAACGACATGTACACAATTTGTACCCAACTACCTATACTGGCTCACCGATACCCCACAGGGAAACTTGTCATGCCCAGCCGCCCCGAACAGCAATGGCCTTTTCGCTGGGAGCTGCTGCTGCGCTACCGTTTTATTGAAACCATCGCCCTGTGGGAGGGTCGCCTGACTACCCGGCACCTGTGCGACACTTTCGGTATCGGCCGGCAGCAGGCCAGCAAGGACATCAACAATTACCTGCGGGAAGTGGGTCCCGGGAACCTCGAGTACGACAAATTCCTGAAAGGGTACAAGCCGGTGCCGGGGTTCCGGCCCAGGGTCACCCAGGGGCTTGCGGACGAATACCTGCACCTGATGGCGCGCAACAACGAGCTGATGAACGTGTTCGAGTCGCTGTCCCTGAACATGGCCAATGTGGAGGTGCTGTCGCAGCCGGTGCGCGACGTAAAGCCGGAGGTGCTGCGCCCGATCATGCAGGCGGCGCGGCAGCAGAGACGACTGGATGTGGATTACGTATCGCTGAACAACCCGGACCGGGAGGGGCGCATCATCGTGCCCCACACCCTGGTGTATACCGGCCTGCGCTGGCATGTACGCGCCTGGTGCGAGAAAAACCTGGAATATCGCGACTTTGTCCTGAGCCGGTTCCGCGGCATTCCTGAAATAATGGATGACTCCGGACATGGCGTGGACTCGGATATCGAGTGGAACACCCAGGTGACCATCCGCATCGTGCCGGACCCGCGCCTCAAGCGGGACCAGCAGGAGGTGGTGGAAGTGGACTACGGTATGGAAAACGGCGCGCTGGAGGTGAGCACCAGGGGCAAACTGGTACCCTACGCGCTGAAGCTGCTGCACATCGATCCGAAAGAGCAACTGGCGGACCCGATGGCGCAACAGATCATTGTGGAAAACAGGGCTGAACTCATACCCTGGCTATTTGGCTGACAGCGGGAGCATGACGGTATGGCCGGTCACAACGAATACGAGGACGCATTTTCCGAGAGCGGCTTCTGGCGCAAGCTGAAGAAATACGCCACCACCGCGGGAAAAGAGGTGGTCGAGAAGGCCCTGCTGCTGTTCTATGCCTTCCAGGAGGAAAAGGCCCCGAAATGGGCCAAGGCGACCATTGCCGGAGCCCTCGGCTATTTCATCGTGCCGCTGGACGCGATAGCGGATATCACCCCCGCTGTCGGTTACGCCGACGACCTGGGCGTGCTGGCGCTGGCCATCGTTGCGGTGGCCGCCTATATCAACGAGGATGTGCGCAGCAAGACCGCAGTGAAAATGAAATCCTGGTTCGGAGATGAACCGTTGCAGCTGGAGGACCAGGCCTGATGGCATCTACCGCCGACATAGTCAGTTTCATGGCCACCGACTTCCCCCAGTGCAACAGCATCATCGAGGACACTGGCAACAGCGGTGCGACCGTGCGCCACAAGATAGGCGTGAACGAACTGCGCCCCGGCGGAACCGTGTCGGGCCCGGTGATGATGGGAGTGGCGGACGTCGCACTGTACGCGGCCATCCTGGGCGAGATCGGCATAGTGCCGCTGGCGGTGACCACGAACCTGAACATCAACTTCCTGCGCAAACCCGCCGCGGACCGGGATATCATCGGTGTCTGCAAATTGATCAAGGTCGGCAAGACCCTGGCTATCGGTGACGTGCATCTCTATTCCGAGGGCGACGGGCGCCCCGTGGCGCATGCAGTCGGAACCTACTCTATCCCGCCGGCCAGGTAACAGCGGGGCTGCTTACAGGCGCCGGAACCAGACCAGGGGAATTTCCCGCTCGACGGCTTCCAGGTATTCGCCCTGGTGCTTGTTGATCTTTACCACAGTGGCCCACAGGGCCTCACGCTCGGCGGCGGGCACATCTTCAGCCATCGCGTCAAATTTCTCCTTGCCCAGTTGCACCGTCACCCGGGGGTTGGCCCGCATGTTCAGGTACCAGGCGGGATGGGTTTCCATGCCGCTGTTCGATGCCGACACTGCCACCGAGTCACGGTAGGGGTAGCAGGCGATTGGAACGGTGCGTTGCTTTGAGGTCTTGCGACCGGTGGTGGTCACCAGCGCAACATCGATCCAGCCCATGCGGGCGCCAAAGCGGCCACCGCTGAGTTTGTACAGTAGTTTGTGAACCCTGCCGAAATACTTCCAGTTCATCATTTGACCAGCGCCCCGGGTAGCTGCAGAGGGGATATTTTAGCATTCCATCCTGATCCGGCGGGGCTCGACTGCAGCCGGAGTGGCCTACAAGACTATACTCCGGGGAAATTAACTGCCCGGAAACGACAGAAACAGAATGCCGACCGGGCGCA
>JAOUDU010000662.1 GCA_029859085.1 Gammaproteobacteria bacterium
GGATCCGGAACACGCCGGCGCCTGGCTGGGCCTGGGCCATATGCTGAAAACCCTTGGCAAACAGCAGGAGGGAATCGACGCCTACCGGCGCTGCCTCGAGCTCGAGCCGGAGTTCGGGGAGGCCTGGTTCAGCATCGCCAACCTGAAGACCTACCGCTTCGAGGAGGCGGAAATAGCCCGGATGCAGCAGCGCCTCGAGAGCGATACCGTGAGGGACACCTCACGGGTCAATTTCCTGTTCGCGCTGGCCAAGGCCCACGAGGACCGCGGGGATTACGCTACCGCATGGCGGTATTACGAGGAGGGCAATGCGAAACAGCGGCTGCTGGTAAACTACGACCCGGTACTGACCGAGACCGTCAACGACGAACTGGTGGAGTACTTCAACGCGGATTTCTTTCGCGACCGCGCGGGCTGTGGCAACCCCGACCCCTCCCCGATTTTCATCGTCGGGATGCCCCGCTCCGGCTCCACCCTGCTCGAGCAGATCATCGCCAGCCACAGCCGGGTGGAAGGCACCAGTGAGCTGCCCTACATCGGCCGGCTGACCAAGTCCCTGAATCGCAACCGGGCCGACGGGATGCGCTACCCGCAGGTGCTGACCGAACTGGAGCCGCGCCACTTCAACCGCCTCGGCCAGAACTACCTGGAGATGGCGCGGATGCACCGGGTTGAGGGCACACCGCACTTCATCGACAAGATGCCCAACAACTTCCCGCTGGTCGGTTTCATCCACGCGATACTGCCCAACGCCAGAATCATTGACGCCCGGCGCCACCCGCTGGACGCCTGTACCGGTAATCTGAGGCAGCTCTATGCCCGCGGCCAGACCTTCAGCTACGACCAGACTGACATCGGCGAATACTACCTGCAGTACCAGCGGATGATGGATCACTGGGATGAAGTGTTGCCGGGCAAGGTGCTGCATGTGCAGTACGAGCACGTGGTGGCAGACCTGGAGACACAGGTCCGGCGCATACTCGAGTTCCTCGGACTGCCCTTCGAGGACGCCTGCGTGAACTATCACGATACCGACCGGGCGGTGCGCACGGCGAGCTCGGAACAGGTGCGCCAGCCTATCTACACCTCCGGCATCGGCTACTGGCGCAACTACGAAGACCAGCTGCGGGAACTGCAGGAAGTGCTGGAGCCGATCCTGGATCGCTATCCTCCAGCTTCCTAGGTTCGAAGGGCCTGGCTGGCTTTATCGGGTATCTGCTCGACCATTCCCTCGAGTATTCCCGGCTCGCGCGGTCGAATTAATTCGACCCTACGGCAAGGCCAGATGAATTTGATCCCGCTCTATCTGAAGGGCCAGACCTCGAGGCCGTGGATCGCGTTGCGCACATCCGGGGTGAGGGTTACCACGCTGACGGTCTTCACCTGCTCCAGGTCGTGCAGGGCGATGGTTGAGGGCGAGGAGCCCGCTGCCACCAGCGTGTCTCCCAGCACGCACAGGCCCCGGCCGAAGCCGGCGCGCGCGATGCGCGAATCGTCCAGGTCGGTGTGGGTGAGCTGGCTTTGATCGAACGCAGGCACCGCGAAGCTGATGTCCCTGCCCGGCGTCAGCAGCCGCACCCGGTCCGCGGGGGTATCGTTGAACAGTATGCCATTGCCGAAAGGGCGCGCATTGTGGATACCCCGCGGCAGCGCGGCCACCCGCTCCAGGGTGCGGCCGTCAAAGCGCATCATGCCGGCGCTTTTCAGGCCGCTGAGGTACATGCCGGTGCCGTCACAGAAAACATTGTTCAGGTGCAGCTCGTTGCCGGGCGCGGGGCCCGCTTCACCCTCAGGATCGAAGGGAGCGCCCTGGTAACCGCTGCCCACCGCCACCACATGCAGACCGAAGCAGAAGCGATTGCTGTCCAGGTCGAAGCCGAGCACACTATCGAAGCCGGTGGAGGTCAGGTACAGGCGGCGCTGGTAGGCAAAGATCTCGTGGCAGTGCATCAGGAAGCGGTTGCGATACGAGGCCAGCAGTTTGAAATCCGGCGTGTAGACGAACAGCTCGTTGCTGGCGGCGATAAACACGCGCTCACCATCGAAGGCGATGCCGCGCAGCCCCCGGTCCCAGCCGCGGCCCTGCCAGTCGATATCCGCGGTATTCCAGTCGATGACCTGCTCCACGCTCTGGCGCTTGAAATCCACCAGGAACACCCCGCCGTGGCTCTCGCCCTGGTGGCTGCCCCTGACCACGGAGCTGGCAATGAGCGTCGTCACGCGGTGACGGATGTCCCTTGTGCCGAGCCCGTTGCCGCAGGGGACTGCCCGAGGTGTTCAGGCGGGACATAATCGAAGATAAAGTTGATGCGGCCTTCGGCGCCCTTGTTCATAACGCTGTGCTGGAGCTGGTTGTTGATCTCGTAGACCTTGCCGACTTCCATC
>JAOUDU010000663.1 GCA_029859085.1 Gammaproteobacteria bacterium
AAGAACAGGTTGGGCCTGCCCAGTACCTGGAAGGGCTCGGCGCTGTCCCACTGCGGTTGGGCGATTATCCCCACCCGGAATCCCTGGGCCTCCAGCAGGCGACCGATCACCGCCATCCCGAAACTGGGGTGGTCCACGTAGGCGTCGCCGGTGACAATGATGATGTCGCAGCTGTCCCAGCCCAGCGCGTCCATCTCCTCCCGGGACATGGGCAACTCCGGCGCCGGGCCAAAGCACTCGGCCCAGAATTTGCGATGGGAGAACAGGGGTGTTGTCATGGCTGCGACAGTCGGGGCGGCAAACGGGCGGGCATTATAGCTGGCCCGGCGCCCCGAGGGCTAAGTACTAATGCCATTCCGGCGATTGGGTTACTGGCGTTGACCGGACTCTTTTTTAATTAAATACATGATAAATATAATATAACTATCTGATATAAATGATAAATCTTCACTCCACTTTTTCCTGGGGATCGGGCGCGTGACCGGGGCGCGGCAGGCCCGTGCCGCAGAAACGGCAGTAGTGGGCGTGTGCATCCTGCTCCACCGATGAGCAATTGCTGCAATTGCGCGCCTCCAGCATGCCGCGCATTTTCCGGATCCGCTGTGCGCCGGTCAGTTCCGCGGTGATGATCCCGGTGGGCACGGCGATGATCGCGTATCCCACCAGCATGCCAACCGCTGCCACCGCCCTGCCTCCGGTGGTCACCGGCGTCACATCGCCATAACCGACCGTGGTGATGGTCACGATGGCCCAGTAGACACTCGTGGGGATATCGATGAAACCGTTGCCGGGCCCTTCGAGCACATACAGCAGGCAGCCGAAGATGGTGGCGATAATGATCACCATGGTGAAAAACACAAAGATCTTGCGGCCGGAGGCCTGCAAGGCATTGGCCAGTTCGTTGGCTTCGCTCAGCAGGGTCAGCAGGCGCAACACCCGGAAGATGCGCAGGATGCGCAGCAGGCGGATGATCAGCAGCGGGGCGGTCTGCGGCACCAGCAGGGAGAGGTAGGTCGGCAGCAGCGACATCAGGTCGACCAGCCCGTAGAGGCTGAAAATGTAGGCCCTGCGGTTGGGTGTGCACCAGATCCGTGTCAGGTACTCGATCGTGAACAGGACGGTGAAGCCCCATTCCATTTGCAGGAACAGGTTGCCGAAGCGAGCGTCGAGGCTGGTAATCGAGTCCAGCATGATCACTGCGACACTGGCGATAATGATCGCGATCAAGGCGAGGTCAAACCATTTCCCCGCAGCGGTCTCGGTACCGAAAATGACCTCGTAGAACTTCAGTTGCAGTGGCGTCTGTTCGCGATGCGACATGGAGCGTGAGTCTGCGCTTGGCCTGGAGCCGATCCGACCACTATATTAAACGCACCGGGTTTGCACAACGCGCAAGGCATGCCGCGCAGGAGTCTTTATGGAATTGCCCATTTACCAGGTCGACGCGTTCGCCAGCAGGGTATTTGCCGGCAACCCGGCAGCGGTCATGCCGTTACCGCACTGGCTGGACGATGCGACGCTGCAGGCTATCGCGATGGAGAACAACCTGTCCGAGACGGCTTTCCTGGTCCGCTGCGACCGGGGACATGAGCTGCGCTGGTTTACTCCGGCGGTCGAGGTCAGGCTGTGCGGGCATGCCACCCTCGCCGCTGCCCACGTCCTGTTTGAACACTTGGGGCACAGTGGCGACCAGCTGCAATTCCAGACCCTCAGCGGCGAGTTGCGGGTCACCCGCGCCGGCAGGCAGCTGACCCTGGATTTTCCCGCCACTTCGCTGGTCACCGCAGAAGTGGACCTCGGCGTCTGTAAGGCACTGGGCGCCATCGCCAGCGAGGCGCTGATGCCCTCTGAAAACCCCCATGCGCTTGTGTATGTTTACGAGTTCGAGCGGGATGTGGCCGGGCTGCGGCCGGATTTCGCAGCCCTGCGCGTCGCCACCGAACTGTGCGTCATCGCCACCGCACCCGGGGACGAGTGCGACTTCGTCTCCCGCTATTTCGGCCCGCAGATCGGTATCGACGAGGATCCGGTCACCGGCTCGGCCCATTGCGCGCTGACACCGTACTGGTCGAGGCGGCTGAAACAGGACAAATTACAGGCCCGCCAGATTTCGGCCCGCGGCGGTGAGCTGGCCTGTGAGTTGCGCGGGGCGCGGGTTTTGATGACCGGCAGTGCGGTGACTTATATGCACGGCACTGTGGCAGGGCTTTAGTATCGAATCTGCACCGCAGCGCGGACCGCGCACCTCATAGAAGTCTCCCGCGGGGGCTCCCGCAGACCCCCGGCCCGAATAGGGTTGCTCAATTCACAAAATGGGAATATATTCCCAATTACGACTTCTGACCTGACCGGATGGCGCTGGTGATCGGTAGCAGCCGGCT
>JAOUDU010000059.1 GCA_029859085.1 Gammaproteobacteria bacterium
ACTGGGTTTTTGGCACGCATTCCACCCTAGGGTCAGCACGCAGCGGGCTCGACCTTGAAATGCCTGTAGCGAGGTTCTACGGTGACGATCTTCTGACGGCGGTGGCAGACGGCCGGGTTGCCGAATCACTGATCGACGAGGCGGTCGGCCGCATGGTGCGCAAAAAGCTCGAGTACGGGCTGGACCAGCCAGGGCAACCCGACAGAAATGTACTGGGTAGCGAGGAGCATCTCGCCCTGGCCAGGGAGATGGCGGCCAGGGGCGCGGTACTCCTGAAGAATGAATATCAGGCCCTGCCCCTGGACGCGGACGCCCTCGATCGAATCGTCGTGGTGGGGGTGCTGGCCGATACACCCAATACCGGGGACAAGGGGAGCAGCAATACGCGACCGACCTTCGTGGCAACCCCGCTTCAGGGCATCGAGGCACTTGTCGGCGACAGGGTCAGCGTCGACTACATCGGCAGGGACAAGCTCGATCCCGGCGACCTGGAACGGATCGCGTCCGCCGACGCGGTAATCGTCGTGACCGGCCTCACCTACGAAGACGAGGGAGAGGGGTTAATAGGCGCGGGCGATAGAACCGATCTCGGGCTGCCCGCTGAACGGGTCCAGCTGATCCGGGACGTGGCCGCGGTCAGCAGCCGGGCCATCGTCGTACTCGAGGGTGGTGGCGCGATCACCATGGGCGACTGGCTGCCCGACATCGATGCGCTGCTGATGGCGTGGTACCCGGGGCAAATGGGTGGTTACGCGATAGCGGACCTGCTGTTCGGGCGGGTAAATCCCTCGGGCAAGTTGCCGATCACATTCCCGCGGAGCCTGGATCAACTGCCATTCTTCGACAACCAATCGCTGGTGGTGAACTACGACTATTTCCACGGCTACCGCTACATTGACCGAAACGGCTCGACGCCGGAGTTCCCATTTGGTTTCGGGCTCAGTTATACGACTTTCGCAATTGACCGGTTTCGGGCAAGCCAGTCACAGGCGCGGGCAGCGGATGTGGTGCGGTTCAGTGTCGACGTCACCAACACGGGCACAAGCGCGGGGGCCGAGGTTGTGCAGCTCTACGTAACCTGCCCGGGCTCCGCGGTGGAGCGGGCCGAGCTTGAACTCAAGGGCTTTGCCAGGGTGTCACTGGATCCGGGGGAGACAAAAACTGTCGAGATACCGGTGCCCGTAAACAGCCTGGCCTACTACGACGTCACCCGGGCAGCCTGGGTGCTCGAGGCGCTGGAGCACAAGGTGTACGCGGGCACATCGTCCCGTGATATTCCGCTGTCCCTGCTGCTGTCCGTGGCCGCGAAGCAGGGCGTATCGATGTAGCGCCGCGCCCCTGCCCGGCTCAGTAGGGGTGGTCGGGGTCCAGCTCGAAGGTCTCCACCAGCCAGTCGAAATACAGGCCGCTGGAGAGGAAATCAAGGTAGATCTCGTTGACCAGGGCCACCAGCTTGTTCACCGCGTAGTCCACGTCTGCGTCCAGCACGGTCATGGTGAGCGCCACATCGCCGCCGCGGTTATAGGTTTTGAGCGCCACCTTGCCGCGGTCGCAGCGGCGATGGGCCGGCAGGGTGTCGTCCTGGCGTGCCGCCAACCAGGCCCTGAACTCCCGGTACATCGGTGAGTTCGAGGGTACCGCCGGCAGCACGCAGCCGATGCGCAGGGTCTGTTTCGACTCGCTCCAAACCCACTGGAACACCTGGTCGCGGTGCCAGCGCAGCCGAAACTCTGCGCCCCCGGGGCGCTGCGACTGCCGGCTGAAAGCGCGGAAGACACCCCGGCCGGCATAGTGCTCCAGCAGGTCTCCCACCCGTGCCGCTGACCCCATCAGTGGGCCACGGCACCCACACCCGGCTCCGCGTTCAGGGATACGCCCGGCGGGTAATCCCGGGGCGAGGTGAACTCCTTCAGTGCCTGGCAGTTGATCAGGCTCGACACCTTCTCATCCCGGGCCAGTTTCCAGGCCCGCGCCAGGGCGGCGCGGAACTCCTCGACGGTGCGCACATACTCGCCGTTGGCACCCAGGCCCCGGGCCATCTGGTCGTAGCGCAGGTTTTCCTGGAACAGGTACATCTGCAGTGAGCGGGCGGAACGGGCGGCGTTGGTCCACACCCCCCAGGCGTTGTTGTTGTAGACGATGGTAATCGTCGGCAGGCGGTACTTGTTGGCGGTATCCAGCTCGAACATGCTGTAGGCCACCCCCGCGTCGCTGGTCACGCAGATGGTCGGAGCGCCCTCGTAACCTTTCTGCGGACCGACGCCGCGCTGCACCGCGGCGCAGGCACCCATCATCATCGACATATCCGGGCCGATGGCGCCGTACTGGTAGGGCGGCACGATCATCTGCGCCGGGCGCCGGGCGCGCATGTAGCGGAACCCGAACAGCCCGATGGTCCAGCCGCCGCCACCGGTCACTACCGCCAGGCGGTCCTCGGTGCCGGTATCGATGAAATGCTGGGTTTCATGGCCGATCACCGCCGGGTGCAGGTGGTTGGTCTTTTTGCTGTAACCCAGGCCCAGCTGGTAAATATCGTCGATGTATTTCTGGTAGGCATTTTTTGCCTTGGCGATTTCATCCACCCAGGCACTGCGTTTCCTGCTCTTCAGCGCGTCCTGCAATGCCTCCAGGAACAGGGCCTCGTCGCTGACCACGCCGAGATCGAGGGGCCAGTTGCGCCCCAGGTCATTCTGGTCGGGGTGCACCCGGATGGCCTTGATGCCCGGGTTGAAGCGGTACTCCCCGGGGCTGGGCATGCAGTACTGGCCGATGAAGATAACGAGGTCGGCGCTGAGCAGGGCGTCCGGCGCCGTCATCACGCACAGGCGGTGGTCATCGTCGAAGGCGCCCCGGGTCGGCCCGGAGGTGGCAACCGCGATATCGCCCTTCTCGGCGACTTTCAGCAGGGCGTCCCAGCCCCTGCGCTGGAATACCCCCTGCCCCGCGACGATCAGCGGCCGCTGGGCCTTGTCGATCATTTTGACGACCTGGGCGATTTCCCCCGGCCCGGGATTGGGCCTGGACGTGCTGCGATACTGGCTCTTGTCGTAGTAGTCCTTGAGCTCATCGGGACTCTTGAAGCGCGCCCGGGCGACCTCAGCGGGGAAATCCAGGTGCACCGGCCCCGGTATACCGGATTTCAGCTCGCGGAAGGCGTAGCCGCCGTACTCGTGCACACGGGAGGGGTCGATCAGGCGCTTGCCGTATTTCCTGATGCCGGTGGTGAGGGGTTGCTGGTAGCCGGTCTGGATAAAAGCCTCCCGGTCATCCCCGGCGATCGTCATATTGCTGGCCAGCACCAGCAGCGGCGTGCGCGCGGCATTGGCCGCGGCGATATTCATTATCATATTGGCGAAGCCCGGGCCCTCGGTACCCGAGGTGGCTACGACCTCCCCCGTGGCGCGGGAGAAGCCGTCCGCCATGGCGCACATGGAGCCCTCCATGCGGCCACCGTAGGAGGGGATACCGGCGGCCGCCAGGGCGTTGATCACCGTATAATTCCCGGGGCAGCAGAACAGGGCCGCGAGCTCCTCCTTGACGCAGACCTGGGCGAACACCTCCGCCCCGCTCATGCCGCGCCCCTCGAACTTGCCCGGAACCGGCGCCTCCTCCAGCGAGGCGGTAAAGTCTGCGGGAATCCGGATGGAGGGGATGGTACCGTCGCCGACGTTCACCTGGTCCGCGGTAAACGCCCTGGCGCTGGCAGTGGCGGCGACCGCCGCGCCAACCCCGGCGGCGGACTTGCGCAGGAAGTCCCTGCGCGAGGTGCTGGCAGCCTCCGTTTCTCCCGCCGCCTCCCGGCCCGACTGCTGCTCCTGGTCACTCATGGCGCTCTCCTTATCTCAGGGTAAATCCGGGTATTGTTCAGGGCTGCTCCGCCCACAGGCTCCTGACGTAATAGACCAGGTCCCACACCGCGTCGTCGCTGCCGACCACCGGCCGCCAGGCCGGCATGGCCACACCGGCGCCGTTGGCGATGCTGTTGTACATATCCTGGTCCGTGCTGCCATTGTAATAATCCCCCGGCAGCGTCAGGTTGGTGGCGTCGGAAATGACGTCGAGCTGGGCGCGGCCGTCGCGGCCGTGGCACTCGGTGCAATACTGCTGGAACAGCTGGCCACCGCGCTCAATCGACGCGGCATCGGAAGGAGGCTGGGCCCGGGCGCCTGCCGGCGTGAATACGCCGAGGTACCCGAACAGCGCACAACAGGTGACTACGGCCCGCAGGTATCGCGTGGCGTTTGAAGAGTGGTATGCCATGCCCGGGCTCCAGCTTCTTATAACGGAGCTTGCAGCATAGCCTCTCTGACCGGCACTGCAAACCGGCGGCGCTATTCCTCGCTGCCGCGCTGCCCGGGGGAGACACCGGCGAAGGGAAAGCTGGCGACGTTGCCGGAGACCGACGTATCGGAGACCTTGCCGCTGCCCTCCTTGTCGACCTCGTCGATACGGATGATGGACTGCAGCGGGATATAGCTGCGCTTGACGCCACTGAACTCGTTCTTGAGTTTCTCCTCGCTGGGGTCAACCACGATCTTGGAGCGCTCCCCGAAGACAAACTCCTCCACCTCGATGAAGCCCCACATATCGCTCTGGTAGATCTGCCGGGCGAATACCTCGAACACCTGGTTGCCGTTCTGGAAAATCACCTTGTAGACGGGTTGGCTTGCCATGCTTTCCTCATTGGATGGCCGCGCAGAACTGCTCTGCGGTGACCACCTGATTGGTGGTCCTGATGTAACCACGTGATCGATGGCCCTGCGGTAACCACGTGATTTCAGGGGGCGGCAATATTACCACCACCGGCACAGAATACCAGCCGGGGTGGGTTTCGACGATCTTCCTCTGTATAATCCGCTGCCCTTTTCCCCATGGATCAAGCGCCGGCGGGATTTACCCGCCGCAGAGGCCCGGTGAGCAAGAAACTGTACATCAAGACCCACGGCTGCCAGATGAACGAGTACGACTCGGCACGGATGCGGGATCTGCTGGCCGAAAGCCACGACCTGGTCCCCACCGACAACCCGGAAGAAGCCGACGTGCTCCTGCTAAATACTTGTTCTATAAGGGAAAAAGCCCAGGAAAAGGTATTCCACCAGCTGGGTCGCTGGAAGCACCTGAAACAGAAGAACCCGAACCTGGTCATCGGGGTCGGGGGCTGCGTGGCCAGCCAGGAGGGCGCCGAGATCGGGCGCCGGGCGCCCTACGTGGACCTCGTGTTCGGCCCCCAGACCCTGCACCGCCTGCCCGAGATGATGGAGCGGCGCGGCCCGGCGGGCACCATAGTGGTGGACATCAGCTTCCCCGAAATCGAGAAATTCGACCGCCTGCCGGAGCCTAAAGTGGACGGTCCCAGCGCTTTCGTCTCGGTGATGGAGGGCTGCAGCAAGTACTGTACCTTCTGTGTAGTGCCCTATACCCGAGGCGAGGAAGTGTCCAGGCCGGTGGACGACGTGATCGCGGAAATCGCCCACCTCGCCGCCGGCGGGGTGAAGGAAGTGAACCTGCTGGGGCAGAACGTGAACGCCTACCGGGGGGACAATCACCTCGGCGAGCAGGTGGATTTTGCCGAGTTACTGCACATCGTCGCCCGCATCCCCGGCATCGAGCGCATTCGCTATACCACCTCCCACCCGGTGGAATTTTCCGATGCGCTGATCGCCGCCTACGGCGAGATTCCCCAACTGGTGGATCACCTGCACCTGCCGGTACAGAGCGGCTCCGACCGCATCCTGATGGCGATGAAACGGGGCCATACGGTGCTGGAATACAAGTCAAAGATCCGCCGCCTGCGCAAGCTCCGCCCCAATATCAGCATATCCTCGGATTTCATTATCGGCTTCCCGGGAGAGACGGAGGCGGATTTTGCCGCCACCATGAAGCTGGTGGAGGAGATCGGCTTCGACAGTTCCTTCAGTTTTGTCTACAGCGCCCGCCCCGGCACGCCGGCGGCGGAGCTGCCGGACGCCACCGACGAGGAGACCAAGAAACAGCGCCTGCAGATACTGCAGGGGCGGATCCTGCAACAGGCGCAGGCGATCAGTCGCCGCATGGTGGGCAACAGGGAGAAAATCCTGGTTACCGGCGTGTCCAAAAAGGACCCCGGCCAGTTGCAGGGCCGCACCGAGAACAACCGGGTGGTGAACTTTTCCGCCACGGATGCCAGCCTGATCGGCCAGTTTGTCCATGTGGACATCCTGGATGCCCTGCCCAACTCCCTGCGCGGCGCGCTCAGCGCAGCTGCCCCGTGCGGTTGACGCGGGTGATTTCCGGTATATCCTTAACTTCTTTACTACTGCCCGCTGTGGCCGCCCACTATTATTTTGAATAGCGAACCTCCCCAGATACCGTCGTCGGCCTCGATGCCCGCAACGCGATCCATACAACAAAGCCTCACCCTGGAACCCAATGACGCGCGCCACCTGGCCGTGCTGTGTGGCCAGCTGGACGGCCACCTGCGCCAGATCGAGCGGCGCTTCGGGCTCTCCATCGCGGCCCGGGGCAACCAGTTCCTGCTGGAGGGCGCCGCCGACGACGTGGCGGCGGCGGCGCGGCTGCTGTGCCACCTGTATGCGGAAGTTTGCCTTGGCGTGGAGCTAACGCCCGAGGCGCTGCACCTGCAGTTGCAGCAGACAGAGCTTGAGCACCTGGTCGAAATGGGCTCCGGTGAGGACTCCCCGGTGCAGGCGCTGCGGGTGATTCGCACCAAGCGCGCACCGATAAAGCCCCGCGGTGGCAACCAGCAGGGCTATGTTCGCACTATCGGGCAGTGCGACATCAACTTTGGCATCGGGCCAGCCGGCACCGGCAAGACCTACCTGGCTGTCGCCTGCGCGGTGGAAGCGCTGCTGGAAGAGCGGGTGCGCCGTATCCTGCTGGTGCGGCCGGCGGTGGAAGCCGGGGAGAAGCTCGGGTTCCTGCCCGGTGACCTGAGCCAGAAAATCGACCCCTACCTGCGCCCCCTCTACGACGCGCTGTACGAGATGCTGGGCTTCGAGACGGTCAGCAAATATATCGAGCGCCACATTATCGAGGTTGCGCCGCTGGCCTTCATGCGCGGGCGCACCCTCAACAATTCCTTCATCATTTTGGACGAGGCGCAGAACACCACCCGGGAACAGATGAAAATGTTCCTCACCCGGATCGGTTTCGGCTCCACCGCGGTGATTACCGGGGACGCCACCCAGATCGACCTGCCCAGGGGCTCGCCCTCGGGCCTCACCCACGCGAGCAATGTGCTGGCCGGCGTGGAGGGTATCGGCTTCACCTACTTCGGCAGCAAGGACGTGGTGCGCCACCCGCTGGTGCAGCGCATCGTCGAGGCCTATGACAGCCACGAAGACAAGGCGACCCCACTGGACCGGACCCGGCGATGAGCCTGACGGTGGACATCCAGTGCGCCAGCGGCGAGCCGGTACCAGACGAGGAAGACCTGCGCAGCTGGATAGCGGCCGCGCTGGCCAGCCAGCCGGCCCGGGGAGATACGGAAATCAGCCTGCGCCTGGTCGATGCCCAGGAAATGGCCGGACTCAACCGGGACTATCGCGGCAAGTCCGGCCCCACCAATGTCCTCTCGTTTCCCGCGGACCTGCCGGCGGAACTCGAGCTGCCCCTGCTCGGGGATATCGTGATCTGCGCCCCCGTTGTGCGGGAAGAAGCCCTGGCCCAGCACAAGACCCTGGCCGCCCACTGGGCCCATATGGCGGTGCACGGCACCCTGCACCTGCTGGGCTACGACCATATTGAAGACGATGAAGCGATAGCAATGGAAGCCCTGGAAACCGCGATACTGGCCGACCTCCACTACCCCTGCCCCTACCAGGCCAACCCAACTCAGGAGAACTCCCTGGCATGAGCGACGACCGATCAGGCAACGATTCGGGCGAAAAATCCTGGATCAACCGCTTTGCCGTACTTTTTTCCTCGGAGCCTCGCAACCGCAAGGACCTGCACGACATCCTGGCGCTGGCGGTAGAGAACGAGATCATCGACCCCGATGCGCGCAGCATCATGGAAGGCGCGATGGAGGTCAGCGACATGCAGGCCCGGGATATCATGATCCCGCGCACCCAGATGGTGGTGATCAAGGCCGATTGCTCGCTGCAGGATATACTGCCCCAGATCGTCAATACCGCGCACTCGCGCTACCCGGTGGTCGGCGACAACCTGGACGAGATCTACGGCATCCTGCTGGTCAAGGACCTGCTGCCCCAGATCCTCAACAAGGACCAGAGCGAATTCAATATCCGCGAGCTGCTGCGACCCACGGTGGTGGTACCCGAGAGCAAGCGCCTCAACGTCCTGCTGCGCGAATTTCGCGAGAACCGCAACCACATGGCCATCGTCATCGACGAATACGGCGGCGTGGCCGGCCTGGTAACGATCGAGGATGTGCTCGAGGAAATCGTCGGCGATATCGAGGACGAGACCGACGCCGAGACCGACCACTTCATCCGCAAGATCAGCGACGATGACTACTTCATCAAGGCGCTGACGCCGATCGAGGACTTCAACGAGTACTTCGGCACCGATTTCAGCGACGACAACTTCGACACCATAGGCGGCCTGGTTATCCAGGCCCTGGGCCACATGCCCTCCCGCAACGAAACCGCCACCATCGACAAGTTCGAGTTCCAGGTGATCAACGCCGACCAGCGCAAGATCCACAGCCTGCGCATGCGGCCGCTGCAGAACTGACGCGGCACATTGCACCATGAGGACTGAACCCGGCCTGCACCCGCTGCTCGTGCTCTTTCTCGCGCCTTTCGCCGGGGCGCTGGTCACCCTGTCACTGGCGCCGTTTGACCTGTGGCCAGCGGGCATCATCAGCTGTGCACTCTACGCCTACCTGCTGTGCACCTGCAGCGTGCGCGAGGCCATCTGGCGCAGCTGGCTGTTCGGCCTGGGCATGTTCGGCAGCGGGGTGTCCTGGGTTTATGTCAGCATCCATGACTTCGGCGGCGCCGGCGTCCCGCTGGCCTCTTTCCTCATCGTACTGTTCTGCGCAGGCCTCTCGGTACTGTTCCAGGTGTCCTTCGGCTGGTTCTATGTGCGCTTCGTCCGGGGGCTGCCCGGCGGCATGCTGGTGGGCTTCCCCGCGACCTGGGTGCTGGCCGAGTGGTTGCGCAGCTGGCTGTTCACCGGCTTCCCCTGGCTGTACCTGGGCTATGCCCATCTCGATACGCCCATCGCGGGCTGGGCCCCGGTGGTGGGCGTATTCGGGCTGTCATTCATCTGCGCCCTCACCGGCATCTGCCTGTTCCTGGCCTGGCGCAGCCGCCAGGCGATTGCCTGCACCACCTACGCGGTCATCGTGATCACCCTGTGGGCCGGAGGCGCGGTGCTCAAGCCCATCGAGTGGGTGGCCAGGGGCAGTGAAACGCCGCTGAAAGTCGTGCTCTACCAGCCCAATGTGCCGCAGGAACACAAGTGGGACCGCAACTGGTACCAGCCGATACTGGACCAGCTGCGCGACGCCAGCGAACCGTATTACGGCGCCGATATCCTGGTCTGGCCGGAGGCGGCGATCCCCAACTTCTACCAGCGCGCCCGGGATTTCATAGACCCTATTGCCAGCCGCGCCGCCGCCAGTGAAACCACCCTGTTCGTGGGCGCGCCGTACCTGGCGGAACAGGGGGACGGCTATTTCAACAGCGTGATCGCTGTCGGCCAGGGCGAGGGCGTCTACCACAAGCAGCACCTGGTTCCCTTTGGTGAATACGTTCCCCTGGAGCGCCAGCTGCGGGGCCTGATCGCGT
>JAOUDU010000060.1 GCA_029859085.1 Gammaproteobacteria bacterium
CGTCGAAGTGCTGCAGGGCCCCCAGGGCACTCTTTACGGCAAGAATGCCAACGCCGGCGTGGTCAGCGTGGTAACCAAGAATCCCGACTTTGAGGAAACCGGGGGCTATGTCCAGGCCACAGTGGGTGATTACGGCCTGCAGCAGTACACGGGGTCCGTCACCGGGCCCATCAGCGACAAGTTCGCCTACCTGGTCGCGGGTAACTGGCGCCAGCAGGATGGCTGGCTGGAAAATGGTACCGGCCCGGACCAGATGTCCGAGGATGACTGGAACCTGCGCGGCAAGCTGCAATGGCTGCCGAGCGATGGCCTGAGCGTCATGCTGACCGGCAGCCATGTGGATCGCGACGACCGCTGCTGCGCCGCGGACGCCGAGCAGACCGATACGTTTCTTGCCTTGTTGGCTGCCAGCGGCCTGCCGGTCCCGAAGAACGACGCCTATGACTGGAAGAATAACGCCGACCAGAGCAGCGAGTTCACGATGACGTCGGACATGGCGATCCTGAGCGTGGATTACGACCTGGGCCGGGCCCAGCTGACGTCCCTGACTGCGTGGAACGATTACGAATACAAATCCTCCGCCGACGCCGATCGCTCCCAGTTCGATATCCTGTATTTCGTTGACGATAAATACTCTGGCAGCTCCTTCTCCCAGGAGTTGCGCCTCACCAGCGACCTGGACGGCCCCGTGCAATACCTCGCCGGCCTGTACTACCTGCACGAGGAGAACAAGCGGGACGACCCCCAACCGTTCACGATCCTGGGGAAGGACATCGTTTCGGTTGGCTCGGTGACCTTCGGGCCGACGATGGCGCTGATAGCCGCCCCGGGGGACTACATCACCGCGGTGGGAGATTATGAGACCGATGCCTATGCCGCGTTCGGCCAGACCACCTACAGCTTTACCGAGGAATGGCTGCTCACCGTGGGCCTGCGCTATACCGCCGAGGACAAATCGGTGGACGGGTTTGTGGAAAACTACTCCAGTGCACCCGCCGCCGGTATTCCCGGCATCCCCACCCTGGTCGACCTGATAGCCACGCCCGGCGGGGGCGAACAACAGCTCGAAAAGGACGGGGTCACCTGGCTGGCAAGCCTGCGCTATTTTGTCACGGCAGACACCATGGTGTTTGCCTCGGCGGCCACCGGCACCAAGTCACCCGGCTTCAACGCCCCCGGCGCACCCTCCGGCAACGAGGAGTTCAGTGAGGAGTCCACCAATAACTATGAGTTGGGGATCAAGAGCCAGTTGCTCGATGACCGCCTGAAACTGAACGCCACCGCCTTTTATTCCGATTTCGATGACCTGCAGTTCCTGGCCCAACTGCCCCTTGGCGCCGGCACCTATGTCAGCAACGCCGCCAAGGCCACTACCCAGGGTATAGACCTGGGTTTCACCGCACTGCCGCTGCCCAACCTGATTCTCGATGGCGGCGTGCAATACCTCGATGCGCAATACTCCGAAGGTGAACTGGAGCCGTTCGACGTGGTGTTCGCGCCCGACTGGAGCGGCAGCCTCGCGGCTACCCTGCTGCTGCCCATCGCCGAGGGTATGAGCTACCTGCGCACTGATTACAGCTTTATGGGGGATCATTACACCAACCCCACCTACCAGGCGCCTGGGACGAAGCAGGACAGGGAGCTGGTGAATGTCCGCCTGGGCTGGCGCAACGACAATTGGGATGCGGCAATCTGGGTAAAGAACGTCACCGACGAATCCTATTCCACCCTCTCCGCTTCACCCTTTCTGTTGACGGGCATGCGTGCGCAATTCCTGCAGCCACCGCGCACCTATGGCGCCACCTTGCGCTATATCTTCTGACAGTTCCCACTGGCTGTCCCCTGCGACCGCGACCACGGCTATTTGCAAGCTGCGGCCAGACGTGCAGAATGGGCAGTTCCCGGGAATATGGCCTCTGCGGACAGGAGAAAACAGGTTATGTATAAAGAACTTCGAGAAACCATCACCGAGATGACGGCCCCCGGCCAGATGTTCAATATCACCGAGGTCGAAGTGGGTGGTCACCCGGTAAAAGCCTGGGCCATGGCGCCGAACTCACTGCGCGACATATGGTTGAGCACCGCGGGCCACGGTGATGCGGACTACCTGGTGTACCGGGATGAGCGCTGGACCTATGCCCGGGCCCACGACGAAGTCGCACGTATCGCCAACTGGCTGGTTGCCAACGGCATCGGGCGGCACGACCGCGTGGCCATTGCGATGCGCAATTTCCCCGAGTGGATGCTCGCCTACTGGGCCATCGCCAGCGTCGGCGCGGTATCGGTTGGTGTGAATGCCTGGTGGGTGCCACAGGAATTGGCGTACGGCCTGCAGGATTCAGGCACCAAACTGCTGATCTGCGATGCCGAGCGCCTGGCGCGCTTCGCGGAAGTCAGGGACGCCTTCCCCGGCATGAAGGTAACCGCCGTACGGGTTGACGATGTACCGGCCTGGGCACAGCCGTGGAGCGAGGCGCTGGCGGCGGAGCCCCTCCTGCCGGAGGCCAGCATCGATCCGGATGATGACGCCTGCATTTTCTATACCTCCGGCACCACCGGTAAGCCCAAGGGCGCCCAGCTGACCCACAGGGGTTGCGTAAACAACATACTCAGTGTGGTTTTCGGCACCATGTCCCAGTCCACCGCGCAGGCGAAAGCCCAGGGCAAGACACCCCCCGACCTGCTCGGGGGTGGCAAAAAACAAATGGCGTCCATTGTCGCCACACCCCTGTTCCACGTCACCGCCAATAACTGCCTGGCCCAGACCACGACCATCGCCGGCGGCAAGCTGGTGCACATGCATAAATGGGACGCCGGCGAGGCCCTGCGGATCATCGAGGAAGAGAAGATCACCATTTTCAGCGGCGTCCCCACCATGAGCCGGGAGATTATCAACCACCCCGACTTCGCCACCCGGGACACCTCCACGCTGTCCGCCCTCAATGGCGGGGGCGCCGCAGTGCAACCGGACCTGATAGGGAAGATCGATAAAGCCGGGCGCGGCGCCCAGCCGGGCCAGGGTTACGGCATGACCGAAACCTGCGGCATCATCAGCACTTCCAGTGGATATTTCCTGTCGGACAAGCCCAACAGTGCCGGCCTGGTGCTGCCGATATTCGATGTGAAATGCATCGACAAAGAGGGCAATACATTGCCGGCGGGCGAAACCGGCGAAATCTGCATCAGGGGCGCCCAGGTCATCAAGGGCTACCTGAACCGCCCCGACGCCACCGCTGAGACCATCGTGGACGGCTGGTTACGCACCGGCGATATCGGTTATGTGGACGAGGACAATTTTATCTACCTGGTCGACCGGGCCAAGGACATGGTGCTGCGCGGTGGCGAGAACGTCTACTGCTCGGAAGTGGAGACCGCTCTTTACAAGCACCCCGACGTCGCCGAGTGCACCGTGTTCTCGGTGCCAGACGAACGCCTCGGGGAGGAAGTGGGCGCGGCCATATTCCCGGCCCAGGGCACCAACCCCGGCGCGGCTGAACTGCGCGAATTCTGCAAGACCCAGCTGGCAGCCTACAAGGCGCCGCGCTATATCTGGATCCTGGATGAACCGCTGCCGCGCAACGCCAGCGGTAAATTCGTCAAGCGCACTTTGCAGGACAGCCTCGATATCGCCGCTGCGGGCTAGCGAATTTCGCGCCAACCGGAACAACACACCGGGGTTCATCCCGGAGGGACCTGCTATGAGTGACCGGGCATACTCGAACGAAATCGGGCCGGAAATCGCGGCCCTGCGGGAGCGACTTCGCTCTTTCATCAACGCTGAAGTCATTCCACTGGAACCCCTGCTCGACGCTGGTGGCGAGGCCGCCGCGCTGGCGATGTCAGGGCTGAAAGCCAGGGCCAGGGAGCTCGGCCTCTGGGCCCTGGGGCACCCGGCGGAGATCGGCGGCGGCGGGCTGCCATTCATGGACTTCGTGTACATGAACGAGGTGATTGGCCGCTCCTACCACGGGCAACAGGCGGTGGGATCCCTGTCGATGCAGGACTCCATCATGCTGCACCGCTACGGCACCCGGGACCAGAAAGAGCGCTGGCTTGGACCGCTGGTCGACGGCGACATCTACCCCTCGGTCGGCCTTACGGAGCCGGAGGTGGCGGGCTCGGACCCGACCCTGATGCGCACGACCGCTGAGCTGGACGGCGACGAATGGGTGATCAACGGCCACAAGTGGTTCACGACAGGGGCAAATGTCGCGGCTTTCACCACGGTGTTTTGTGAGACCGAACCGGAACGGCAAAAGCACGCGAAATTCTCCTCGATCATTGTTCCCACTGACACACCCGGCTATCAGGTCAAGCGGGTTGTGCCCACCATGGGCAGCACGCTTGGCGGGCACTGCGAGGTGCTGCTGAACGATGTCCGGGTACCCCGGGACAACCTGCTGGGGGCGCGCGGCGAGGGCTTTGTGATCGCCCAGAAACGCCTGGGGCCGGGGCGGATATTTCACTGCATGCGCTGGCTGGGACAGGCCCAACGTGCCTTCGAGTTGATGTGCGACTACGCGAAAGTGCGTTATGCCCACGGCTCCGTGCTGGCGGAAAAGGGCGAGATCCAGCGCTACGTGGCGGAGTCAGCGGCGGAGATCCAGGCGGCGAGACTGATGACCCTGGACGCGGCCCGCCTGATGGATGCGGGCGACGAGGCCCGCGTGCAGATCTCCCTGATCAAGTTCTGGGGCGCGCGCATGCTGCACAACGTGATCGATCGCGCCATACAGGTGCACGGGGGCCTGGGTGTCACCAGCGACACCCCGCTGGAACACATGTACCGGGAGGCGCGCTTCGCCCGGATCTACGACGGACCCGACGAGGTGCATCGCATGGTGGTTGCCCGGCACCTGTTGAAGGATCCCGTGGGCAATGCCCCCTGGTAGCACGCCCAGCAGGGGCAGGGCCCGATGGCCGTTACTTCAGCGTAAAGACCGGGGCTGCTCGGCCCGTCAGTAAAACCCGTTCAGGCGCTTGTGAATGATGCCGTCGGCCTCTGTCATGATGCGATCAATCAGCTCCTTGACAGTGGGTATGTCGTAGACCAGGCCCGCCACCATACCGCAGGACCAGGCGCCGGCGTCCATCTCGCCGTTCAGCATGATCTTCGGATAGACACCGGCCACCTCTTCGATAATATCCTCGAACTTGAGGTTCGCCCCCAGCGCTTTCTCTTTCTCCAGCAGGCGCTCCACCGCGGCGTTCTTCATCACGCGCTCGGTATTGCGCAGGGGTCGCATCACCAGCCGCGTATCCAGTTCCGAGGCGGCGACGATCGCCTGTTTCACCTTTTCGTGCACGGGGGCTTCTTTGGTCGCGATGAAGCGCGTGCCCATATTTATACCGTCGGCACCCATGGCCAGCGCCGCTACCAGGCTGCGGGCGTCCGCCATGCCGCCGGAGGCGACGAACGGTATGCTCAACTCGTCCGCCGCGCGCGGCAGCAGGATGAAATTAGGGATGTCGTCCTCACCCGGGTGGCCGCCACACTCAAAACCGTCGACAGACACGGCGTCACAGCCGATCGACTGGGCCTTGAGCGCATGCCGCACTGCGGTGCACTTGTGAATCACCTTGATACCCGCTTCCTTCAGCATGGGCATCCACTGTGCCGGGTTGTTGCCGGCGGTTTCCACAACCTTGACGCCACCGTCGATGATTGCCTTGAACATGTTGGGGTAATCCGGCGGGGTCAATGTCGGCAGGAACGTCATGTTCACCCCGAACGGCTTGTCGGTCATGGTGCGACAGCGGGCTATCTCCGCCGCCAGCTTCTCGGGAGTACCCTGTGTCAGTCCGGTGATGATACCCAGGCCACCGGCATTGGAAACGGCGGAGGCGAGCTCGGCAAAACCGACGAAGTGCATGCCACCCTGGATGATCGGGTGTTCAATACCCAGCATTTCGGTAATTTTCGTTTTCATGGTGTTCTCCTGGTTCCGGTTATCAGTTTTTCGAAAGTGTAAATTCGCTCATTGGCACCACCAGCAGGCGGTCACCCAGAAAGGATCCGATGTATACCTTGCCACGGTGGGGTATAGCGACGGTCGCGGCCCCCATGGGCGGACCCTGGTGCTGGAAGATGACGCGGCTTTCCATGGTTTCGGGATCCAGTGCGACGATGTCAAAAGCCGTGCCACAGGTCACGGCCGGGTCGCCGGTGCAGGCAAGGTAGCTGGCCGCTTCCAGGGACTGGCTGGCCACCCACAATTCGCCACCGGGCGCCCAGGCGCTGTTGTCGGCATTGGCAACGGGCGCCCTGCCTACGACCTCCTGCGCTGCCAGGTCGTACTTCTGTATTTCCTTGTCCATATACTGGTTGATAAAGATAAAGCGCTCATCGGCGCTGATCTCGATGCCATTGGTCAGGCTGCCGCCGGTGCCGGGCAGGAGTCTCGTCCCGGTGGCCCTGCTCCAGCGCCAGACGTCGCCACTCTCAAAACCCAGCAGGGCTCGCAACTTCCCCAAAAGGTCATCGGGATGATACATGCGGGTATAGATAACATCGCCGTTGCGCAGGCCGACGACATCATTCATAACGGTATTACCAGCGGGGAAAAGGCAGCCCTGCCACTGCAAAGACGGCTCATTGTTCTCTGCTGTTTCCAGTGCGAATATTTCTACTGCCTCACGTCCGCCATGGTTGACCACCAGATAGCGCCAGCTGCCATCATCGAGCTGCACCAGGTGACTGCCATGGGGGCTCAGCGCAGCGCCGGGCGGATCCGTACAGCCGGTATCGCCCTGGCGCATCGCAGGCAGGGGTTTGCCGGCAACGGGATACAGCGGTCGCCAGCTTTCATCGTTGACGTTGAATGCCAGTATCCGGCCGGGCCGCTCCCCGATGCTGCCCAGTTCGCTGAGCAGCAGGTAGTCGCCGCCCGGGACGATGGCGATGTCCTCGGGGCTTTGCATGCCGCATACCGGGTGCAAGTCGCCACGGTCCACACAGTCGGTGATCAGGGTTCCATCCGGCAGGCTGCAGCCAGGCAAAAAAAGGGCGGCGCCCAGCAGTGCGATGCCTCTCAGTGGATTCATAAGGCCATCTCCAGTTTAAAATGCTTCGCGAGTCCCTGCGTCCGCGGGCGGGGCACTTACTTCAACTCACTGGAGCTCTTGCCAAGCACCTGGCGCGCGACGATCAGTTGCTGAATTTGCTGGGTGCCTTCGTAGATATCGATGATCTTCGAGTCGCGGGCGAATTTTTCCAGCAGGTGGGCCTTGCTATAGCCCAGTTGCCCGCAGATTTCCACACATTTGAGCGCCACCTGGTTGCCCATGCGGCCGGCCTTGGCCTTGGACATGGAGGCATTCATCGAGTTGGGTTGCTTGTTATCCGCCATCCAGGCGGCCTTGAGCACCAGCAGGCGCGCGGTCTCGTACTCCGCCTCGAGATCATACAGGTCGCTCTCAACCGCGCTCATCTGGTGGTAGCCCTTCTCGAAGTCGAGCTCGATGCCTTTCTCCCTGAGCAGTTCCAGGGTCAGGTCGAGCGCGGCGCGGGCGACGCCAAGGCCCTGGGCCGCCACCATCGGCCGGGTGTTGTCAAAGGTCTGCATCACGCCGCCGAACGCCTTCTTGCGGGCCTCGGCGGTTTTCGCAATTTCAGGGTTACCCAGCAGGTTAGCCTTCGGCACCCGGCAATTTTCAAACACGATCTGCGCGGTATCCGAGGAGCGTATGCCCAGTTTGTGCTCGACCCGGGTCACCGTCATGCCCGGCGTGCCCTTGGGCACCAGGAAGGACTTGATCGCGGCCTTGCCCAGCTTGAGATCCAGAGAGGCCCACACCACCACCTGTTTGCTGCGGTAGCCGTCGGTGACAAAGATCTTCTCACCGTTGATGACCCATTCGTCCCCATCGAGGACCGCGGTCGTCTTGATGGCGGCGGAATCCGAACCGGCACCGGGTTCGGTGATGGCCATGGAGGCAAACAACTCGCCCCACTCCTCCTTCTGTTCCTCGGTTGCAACGGCGCTGACTGCCGCGTTACCGAGGCCGACGTTCGGCAGCGCCAGGAACAGGCCGACGTCGCCCCAGCACAATTCCGCGGAGGAGACGACCATGCTCATATTGTTGGCATTGCGGTTTTCGCCCCGGGTATCGGCCTTCGCTTTCGCCCCGTCGCCGCTCTCCATGCGGCTGCGCCCACCACCCAGTAATTTGGCGAGGTCGTATAGCTCCTGCGGCATTTCCTTTTGTTCCAGCAGGTCGTACTTGCGGGACAGGGGACGGAAACCGCCCTCGGCGAACTGCCGCAGCAGCGCCCTCGTGTCTTCAATCTTTTTCGGTAATTCCAGGTTAATCATACTGCCCCCTTTCTCAATATCGACTGCAACCGGCTGCGTGGCATCAGGCCAGCAACATACCATCCAGCGTCGCCAGGGCTCGCAGGTTGCGGTACCACATCTCCACGGGATGCTCACGGGTAAAACCATGGCCACCCAGCAACTGCACTCCATCGGTGCCGATCTTCATGCCGTACTTGATTGCATTGCGGTGGGCCAGGAAGGCTATGCGGGTGCAGTCCAGGCCCTGCTCCGCCTGGGCCGCGGCCCGGTACGCCATAAGGCGCAGGCCCTCCAGTTCGGTTGCCATGTCGGCCACCATAAACGCCACTGCCTGGCGATTGGAAACGGGTTCGCCAAAGGCGACGCGCTCATTTACGTAGGGTACCACGTAGTCCAGCACGGCCTGGCAGGTGCCCACGGCCAGCGCTGCAGTGGCAATCTTGCAAAGGCTCACAAAGCGCTTGATATCGAAATCATCCCGCAGCCGGGCGGAGGCAGGCAGGGCGACCTTGTCGAGCGTCATGGAAAAAAGCGGCAGGGGGCGCAGCCCCATGTAGTCCTCTTTTTCAAAATGGACTCCGGCGGTGTCTCCCGCGACAAGGAACCCCTGGGTACCGGCCCCGGCGGTATCGGCGAAAACCAGCACCAGCCTGGCGTCAGGCCCGAATGCCACCATGCTCTTGGCACCGCTGATCACGTAGCTGCCGTCATCCTGGACTACAGCTTTGGTGTTGAGGCTGCGCGCGTCAAAACCGATACCGGGCTCCATCAGGGCCATTGCGGCAGGAGTGAAATCGGCCGTCGCCAGGGCCTGGCTGACCATTTCCCTGTGTGCGTCGGTGCCGTAATCCATGACGCAGTTGATCACCGACAGGGGCGCAAGGGCGGCGATAGCCATCGCCATATCGCCCCGGCCGAGGTCCTCGATATTCAACACATTGGACACCGGGCTGCGCCCTGCCCCGACGCCGCCCAGTGCCTCCGGGATCGGCATAAAGTTGAGGCCCAGGTCCACCGTCTTGCGCAGGAAGCCCTCGGGCAGTGCCGCAGCCTCGTCGGCGGCCCGTGCTGCCGCCGCCATTTCCTCCCGGGCGAAACGCCGGATGACCTCCCGGGTCATCTGCTGTTCCTCGGTAGGAGTCAGGTCAAACAGTAAATCCGTATCACTCATGCCATTCACTCATGCCAATCAGTCATCACAAGCCCGTGCTGCGGCGCAGCGCCCGGGTGCCCTGGCGGGATTCTGCGGGCAACATTGTCTTACCGACAACCCGCGACTTCAAGCCGACACCGGGCTGGGGAGTCTGCCATATTGGCATGATAGATGCCATATAAACCACACTACGGATAGCGCACGGCCCCGGATCCATTCCACCGCGGTCACCGGATCGAGTGCGCCGCGCGCCAAATTCGTCCCGGAGCGGC
>JAOUDU010000664.1 GCA_029859085.1 Gammaproteobacteria bacterium
TAACCGTTCGCTCGCCCTCTATTTCGAAGGACATGCGAACCTGAAGATGGTCCTGCAGGTTCTCACCGACCTCGTTTCGCTCAATCAGGGTCCTGATACCGCACCTTCCCAGGACATGCGGATTACCGATGCCAGAGCGCTCGAGGATGGCGGGCGACTCAACCGAACCTGCGCTTAATACAACTTCCTGCGTGGCGTGGACCGCAAAACGACGGCTGTCACGGACATATTCGAGACCGACGCAGCGACAGCCGTCAAACAAGAGTTTATCGACGGTGGCATGGGTAAATACGGTGAGGTTTTTGCGCCGCATTGCCGGCCGCAGGTAGCCAACCGCGGTGGAACAACGCCGGCCGTTCCGCATCGACAATTGCAGCGGTGCCACGCCGTCGTCGACGGGGCCATTGTAGTCATCGAGCCTGCGGGCACCCAGCGTATGGCAGGCCTCGATAAACGCAGCGGAAGCCGCGGATTCGTGGGCCACATCGGCAACGGTAATCGGGCCGCCAACACCCCTGTAGGCAGGGTCGCCGCCAGCCCGATCTTCCAGTTTCCGGTAATAAGGCAGGATATCGTCGTACCCCCAGCCGCTATTGCCCAGGTCCCGCCACTCGTCCCATGCCTTTTTCGAGCCGCGAACGAAGACCATGCCGTTCACCGAGCTGGACCCACCCAGGGTTCGCCCTTTCGGCCAATAGACTTCGGGCATCCCGGAGGCTTCAGCCCTGTTCGTAGAATACTGCCAGACGAATTTCGGGTTGGTCAGGAGTTTCCCGACACCCAGCGGTATATGGATCCAGATATTCCGGTCCGCTCCGCCGGCCTCCAGGAGCAATACCCGTTTCCCTGGATCCTCACTGAGGCGAGCAGCAATGACCGCGCCGGAAGACCCGGCGCCCACTACAATGTAGTCGAACTTGCTTTCGGACAAGTCATTACCTGCTCGTACCCGCTTTAACTGATCCAGTACCAGCGGGCACGGGAACCGCTATTTCTGTATTGCCCTGTTCATCGCCGCCGTGACGGTTTCCACGATCAGGTCGGCTTCCTGCTCCGTAAGAATCAGGGGCGGCGCTATGAGCAGCACATTGCACCGGCCGGGTATGGTATTGGCGTTTCTTCCGATCATCACACCGTTCTGGGCGCAGTCACCGACGATTCCCACTACCTTGGCATCCGCCAGCGGGGCCTTGCTTGCACGGTCCTCGACCAGCTCGATACCCATCAGCAAGCCCTTTCCACGGATCTCGCCTGCGAAAGGATGGTCGGCCAGGTTCTGCTGGAGCTGATTCATCATGTATGCACCCACATCGCGGGAATTCTCGACAAGCCCTTCATCCTCGACAATCTGTATCGCCTTGAGAGCGACAGCGGATGACACCGGGTGGCCGCCGAAGGTATTGACCTGCCGGAAGTGAACATTATCTACGAGATTGCCCTCGAACCCCTCGAATACGCTTTCCTTGACCACCGTGGCTGCAACGGGTATGTAGCCGCTGGAAAGTCCCTTCGCGAAAGTATAGATATCCGCCTGGGCCTTCCATTGCTCATAGCCGAACATTGTTCCCAGGCGACCAAATCCCGAAACCACTTCATCGAAAATCAACAGGACACCGTAGCGATCACAGATTTCGCGTACGCGCATCGCATAGTTGTCCGGCGGCACCAGAATACCACCACCCGATATCATCGGTTCCATGATAAAGGCCGCTATAGTCTCGGCGCCTTCATGAATAATGGTTTCCTCGAGCTGCTTCGCGCATTCCTCCGCATGCTCCTCTGCCGTCAGTTTCGGATGGGCGCGGTAGGGATATGGCGGCATGATGTGAATAAAGCCGACGGGGCCGGGTTCATAGCCGACTTTGCGCTCGGCCTGGCCGGTAGCCGCCATCGCGCCCATGGTATTGCCATGGTAGGCGCGGTAGCGCGAAATAATCTTGTAGCGGCGCTCGCCGCCATTACCAGCCTGCAGATGATACTGGCGTGCAATCTTGAACGCTGTCTCATTGGCTTCGGAGCCACTGGATGAGAAGTAGGCATGACATTCAAAGCCCAGGAGGCTCTGTATTTTTTCCGCCAGGTCCACCACCGGACCACTCGTCATCATGGGGGCGAGGTAGTTGAGCTCAGCCATTTGCGCTCGCGCAACGTCGGCGATTTCGGTCCGACCGTAACCCACGTTGACGCACCACAGTCCGGCCAGGCCATCGAGAACACGGCGGCCATTCTGGTCTGTTATGAAACAACCTTTTGCGCTGACCATACGGTTGGGCACTGAGCCGCGCAACATCTGGTGCTGGGTCATCGGGCGCCACAAGTGATCCGCCAGCGGACCTTTAACTGCATTATTCATGGTGATATCTC
>JAOUDU010000665.1 GCA_029859085.1 Gammaproteobacteria bacterium
GTTTCTACCACCAATGCGCGCCAGCCGCTGGCAGTCTCATTGCTTCCATGGTTATCCCCCGGTACGTTTAATTGCTTGGGCCAGGACTGGCGCCTGGTCAGGCCCTGCGCCTGGCGCGCTTTTTGGCTTTGGCTGGTGTGGTGCTCACCAAAAGCTCCTGCAAGGTATGTAGCAACTGGTTGCGTTCCTCAGCGGTTTCCCGGGTGAAGCGGAAAATGTGGCTGGGGTGCTGTTCCCGGTCCAGCCAGAACTTACCGGACACTTTGCCAGCCTCGGTGGATGCCGCCAACCATACCATGGTGTCTGCTCCCTCCTGCGGGCTGCGCAAGAAGGGTCTGGTGACACAATAGAAAGCTGGCAGAGAATTCTCTACGCCGGGCGTATCAGCCCAGCCGGGGTGCATGGCGTTGACGGCGATGCCATCCTCGGACCAGTTCTGCGCCCATTCCTCGGTGAGGATCATCAATCCACGCTTGGCACGGGCATAGGCAACGGAACCGGAATAGGTCCCACGCGCGCTCTGCAAATCATTCACCTTGATCTTTTGGGAATACATACCGCCAGACAGCACATTCACCACTCGCGGCGATTGCGCCGCCGCCAGCAGTGGCCGCAATCGCTCGGTCAGAATGTAGGGGCCCAGCAACAACAAGGCAAAACTCTTCTCGAATCCTTCCGGCGTTTGCTGGCGCGGATTGAACAAGGCGCCAGCATTATTGATCAGCATGTCAATCGGCTTTCCAGCCGCCAACAAGCGCGCCGCCAGCGCATGCACATCCGCCATGAGGCTCATGTCAGCAAGCTCTACCCGGATATGAGGGTTGCCGGTTTGCGCACGCAGTTCACGGCATACGGCATTGGCTTTGGTGCGATCGCGTGCCACCAGGGTAATATGAGCACCAAACCCTGCCAGCTCTTTGGCCGCAGCCAGCCCAACCCCGGAGGTAGCACCGGTAATCACGGCATGACGGTTTTCCAGGAACGCGGACACAGGCTTCCAGCGCTTGCGCGATGAGCGGTAGCCCAACTTGGTAAAGCGCCAGATACCCGGCAGCACGAGTCTATCGGCCAACGCCAGTTTGCGCGAGGGCGCGGGCGGCTCGAAGTTGTCTTCCAGGGCTTTTTTCATCCCCTCCATAGTGCTCTTGCCAACCCGGTCCATGATGCCCGGGAAGACCCGGTTAGCCGCAGCGATGGCTCGGGGGAAAGTGAACTGGGCTATGTAGCGAACGGTGGTGCCGGACGGCGTGCTGGAGAATCGGATCTCCTCCCTGGCAGTGAACAGTGAGGACCCGACATCCATGAGCATGCGCTTGTCGGTCTCGAATTCAATGACCGTATAGTGAAGTGAAAATCCGGCCTTCATATCAATCCGGTATTCACTCCCCACCCCGGCGGCTCCATCGGTGAGCTTATGCCCCCTGGCTACACCCGGATCCCACTCGTCGATGCGGGAAAACTCTGAAATATAGGCGAACACCTCGTGTAGAGGTCGTGCCACCGTGATGCTTTCATCCAGGGTAATGGTATTGCTCATGATAACTCTCCAGACTTTAGCCCCTTGTTACGCAGGCTTGCCGGCTTTGGACCAGCGGCGCCCGCTAATCGTTTCCCTGGCAATGGTGCCTGCATTTCAGGGGACGGCCAATGCGCCGGGTCCGGTAATCGGCGGCCGGTCGTGATTCCCCATTTGTCGTGGAGAGGGCTACTCTGCTTGAGCTTTCACATGGGTCACGAGCACTTGCAACCAACAACGATAACTGGCTCGAAATTTAGTGCAATTCAACAGGTTCAGTAAAGATCGTTTCAACCTGGTCGTACCGCAGCGCCTTAATGCCGTCACTGAAGACAAACGGTTCGCCCGCATAGACCAGGTAGGATTGTCTGGTATTCGGGGCTAACCCGCGCAGTCGTTTCAGGCCCTTGAGCAGTTCCTGGCGGTAGGTGGCGCTGGATTTGACCTCTATGGCGACCAGCTCCCGGCCACTCTCGAACAGGATGTCCACCTCGTTGCCGTTGCTGTCCCGGAAAAAATACAGGTTGGGCGTTTTGCCTTGATTCGCCCTGGTTTTAAGGCACTCGACCACGACCAGGTTCTCGAACAGTTGGCCGACCAAGGGGTCGCGAGCCACCTGATCCGGCTTTTCGATCCCCAGCAGAAAAGCGAGCAGGCCAGTGTCGGTGAAGAAGTACTTCGGTGATTTCACCACCCGCTTGCCGAAGTTTTCGTAATAGGGCGACAATTTGAAGACAATGAACGAGGCCTCCAGAATGGATAACCACTGCCTGATGGCCGTGGCGCTGACTCCGACATCATTGGCCAGTGAACTGTAATCCATCAATTGTCCCACACGCCCGGCGAG
>JAOUDU010000666.1 GCA_029859085.1 Gammaproteobacteria bacterium
CATATCGCGGTCATAAATAGCGCCGCCTGGAATCGGGTTCTGAATGTCCTTCAAAGTGGTGTCGAGATAGGACAGCCCCAGCACAAAATCCCAATGCTCCCAGGGTGAAGCCTGCAGCTCCAGTTCAGCTCCGGATATCTCCGCGTCGTTGTTGAACAGGACATTGGAAAGCGTCACTGAATCGAACAGGAATGCCTGATAGTCGTCGTACTGGTAATAGAAAACGGCGCCGTTCAGTCGGGCCATGCCATCGGCGAAGGTCGACTTGAAGCCCGCTTCATAACTGGTCAGTTGTTCTGAGTCCACCGGGATATTGTTAACATCCGCCGGTGGTATGAAACCGAGATTGAAGGTTCCCGCCTTATGACCGCGAGAAGTACCTACATAGGTCAGGAGGTCGTCATTGACCTGGTAGTTCAGGCGCGCGTTATAGCTGGTATTGCCTTTGTTGTACTCAGTGAGGTCTCCATAATTTGCCTTGGTAAACGCCAGATCGCCGTACAAGGATTCAACCGTTGACTCAAACTTCTTGTCTTCGCTGTCGTAGCGCAGACCAAGTACAGCGGTAAGTTTTTCGGTGAGATCGTACTCGTACTGCCCGAAAGTCGCCCAGCTCTGGGTATGCATGTCATAGTTTACGGTTGAAAAGCGGATATACTCCGGCGCCCCGGTGAAATCAGGACCGGCATTGGCATACTGATCACCCTTGTTCTGGTAGTCGAAGTAGTAAAGGCCGGCAACCCAGCGAGACCGGTCATAGTCACCGGAAAGTCGCAATTCCTGCGTGTATTCGTCGCCTTTTATCCCGTCATAGTAGGTCCCCAGAAGTGACGCGGGGGAGGAATCCACGTCCTGGTTGAATGTCTTGTCTATGGACTCGAAGCCACTCAACGACACCAGCTGCAGATTCTCGTTCAGTGCGTATTCAATACGCAGCAGGCCCGACTGGAAATCGCTCTTCAGTTCAGGCTGGAGATCCGTGTTGGTGTCGAGCTTGTTGCTCGGCACGAATGACGGGTCCGGTAGAGCTACAGTAAGCCCTGTCGTCGGGTCGAACCCTGTCGCCAGATAGTGATACTGACTGCCGCCATCATTCTTGTTGTGGCCTGCCTGGTAGGAAGCCAGGATAGAGAGATCGTCGGTCGGGTCGAAGGCCAACTGGCCGCGGGCGCCCCACATATCCAGCGCGTTGCCGTCTTTACGTCCGGGGAATTGATTCTCGTTGTAGCCGTCATGCTTGCTATAAATCGCCGACACGCGACCCGCGACGGTGTCGGTCAAGCCGCCGCCTACCGCGCCCTCGGTGATGAACTGGCCGTATTCGCCCGCAGTCACATCCACGTAACCTTCAGTTTCCTGCGACGGTTTTTTAGTAATGTACTGCACCAGGCCACCGGTGGCGTTGCGACCGAACAGTGTGCCCTGGGGGCCCCGCACCACTTCTGCGCGCTCCAGGTCGAACAACTGGAAATCCAGGCCGGAGAGGTTGGCCTTGTAGAATTCATCCACATAGACCGCCGAGGGGCTCTCGTTGTGTTCCGAGAAGTCGATCAGGCCCACTCCGCGGATGCTGACAATCGGAATGTTACCTTCGCCAAAAATACGGGCTGTCTGCAGTGCCGGGGTCTGGGCGGACAGCTGGATGCTGTCGGTGAACCCCAGCGACCTCATGGTATCGCCGGAAAAGGCGGTAACCGAGATAGGCAGGTCCTGTACCGACTCCTCGCGCTTCTGGGCGGTGACGGTGACCTCTTCCAGCAGGCCGGAGCCCTGGGCCTGGGCCAGACCCGGCAAGGCAGTGGCTGCCATCAGAGCAGCCGCTACCGCCAACGGGCGGCGAGGCATCAGGCGTTGGGGGACATTGCACTGTGATAACTTTGGCATGGGTAATCTCCTTGACCACTATATAATTATAACGGCTCCCTATATCGGAGCCTATAGACTTGCCAATGCAGAATCCCCTTCGAGCACATGTTTGTAAAATTGATTTCCAATATGCAATTCATTCATATAGATGATTGGTTGCGGCTCACGAGGTAACAGAACCAATATCGCTTAGGTCGTAAGGCAGTAGCGCAACTGACAATCTCGGCCAAATCCGGATACGGCTAATGTCACCGCCATCTTCGCTGCGTGCCCACGTCACTAGCAGCGCTCGCGGGTAGTGACGTGGGCGGCGCGACTTTAATCGCACAATTTCCCGTCGCCTTTGAATCTGTCGACCGCGAAGATTGTTTCCAGTGGAAACGGCATCGGGTGCGCCGGATTTAGCGGGTTTGCGCCGAACAAAGCAGCCATGCAGACACGGTGTCTGTGTATCGAGGCGACTAAAGAGGATTGGCGCGGAGGCTCC
>JAOUDU010000667.1 GCA_029859085.1 Gammaproteobacteria bacterium
GGGTCTGTGTGACTGTACCGGTGACTCCGCACCTGTCATGGGGCCAAGTGGTATCGATGGCCTCTCGCTGGATATCGCGTGGGGCTATTACGGGTTTAAGTCGACTCCTGCCTGTGGCAAATACTCTGCAGAGTACATTGCAACCGGTCGTATGCCAGAGAAGATCAAGTATTTCGGTCTCGACAGGTTTTATAACAGGCAGCGTGTTCGTGAAGTCATTTTGTAACAGGAATTTCCTATGGCATTTCTGATTAATTGTCCGAACTGCGGACGTCGCAACCCTTATGAATTTCGTTTCGGGGGCGAGTGCAAGCAAGCCCCGGGGCCTGGCGCCGATGCGAAGGCCTGGAGTGACTACCTTTACTTTAACGAAAATATGTCGGGGCCCCAGGACGAATGGTGGTACCACAACATGGGCTGCGGCGACTGGGTGAAAGTCAGGCGCAATACCGTCACTCATGAAATCACCGAGGAATAGATCGATGGCTGGCCGTTTACCCCAGAGTGCTACCCAGGTATTTGACCCTAAGAAGCCGGTCAAGATTCAGTATCGGGGTAAATCCATCGATGCTTTCGAAGGAGACACCGTCGCTTCAGCGTTACTGGCGGCGGGTGTTGAAACGTTCTCCCGCTCCTTTAAATATCACCGCCGCAGAGCGCCGGCCTGCCTGAGCGGCCAATGCTCCCGCTGCACTATGAACGTCGACGGACGCATGCACATCAAGACCTGCCAGACAACAGTCAGGGACGGCATGGTGGTCGAGCCCCAGGGCAGTATCGAGTTTGATCCCGCCGCCGTGGCCGACTCGTTCTCCTGGGCAATGCCCACTGGCTTCTACTACAAGATGTTCTACAAACCGCTGTGGTTCTGGAAGATTGTCAAAGAAGTGATTCGGGCCATGCCCGGCAACATGGCCAGGGTCAAAAAACTGCCCACCAAGCCACAGTTCGACACCGTAAACCTGAGCCCGGATATGCTGGTGGTGGGCGGCGGGCTTGCCGGTATGGAGGCGGCTATTACCGCCGCAGAAGCGGGTGCCAGGGTAGTCCTGGCCGAAGCCGAGCCGCGGCTGGGCGGCTTTGAGTCATTCCAGGGTGAGCAGGGATTCCAGCGCGCCCGGGAATCGGTTGGTCGGCTGGAAACCTACAGTAATATCCAGGTGCTGACTTCTGCCAGGGTAGCGGCCATTTATCCGGATGGTCTTGCCGTGTGCATACAGTCCGGCGGTGATACCGGAACAAATGGCGAACAGGATTTGGTCGAGCGCAGCTATCTGGTCAGGGCCGGTACCACTGTAATCGCGACCGGCACTGGTTCGATGCCGATGGTTTTTGCGCATAATGATCGGCCCGGTGTCATCCTGCCCGAAGCAGCCCAGAGAATGGTTCATCTTTGGGGTATCAAACCCAGGGGCAGGGTGCTGCTGGCTGGAGGAGATGACTACCTGGCCCAGGTTGCGCTGGAGCTGTTGGAAAAGGGTGTAGAGTTGGCTGGATTAGTCGACTTTCGCAAGGAAGGCCTGAATGATGGCCTGAAAGCCCGGCTTGAAGAGCAGGGCGTCAAAGTCTGGAATGGATACACTCTTACCGGCACCCGTGGCCGCCGCAGAATCAAGGGGGCCACGCTGGCAAGCATCGATGGTGCTGATAGCCAGACGATCAACTGCGACACAATTGTGGCATCTTCCGGACGTTATCCTCGCCATAAACTGCTGGGGCAGATTGGCACCAGAATGATTTATGACGCCGCTCTGAATTTTTACCTGCCCGAGGAGGTACCCCCTGCTTACCAGGCTGCAGGCAGACTGCTCGGTCTTGAAGATCCCGCGGCGATAAAAGCACAGGGTGCTCTTGCGGCTGCCAGGGCACTTCAGAGTATTGGCATTCACAGCACATCAATGGAACAGCAAGCCAGCAAGGCCCCGGATCAGGCATCAGTTGTAAAAGCAGTATCTCTGCAGCCGGTCCTGAACGATGACAAGAACAAGGGCAAGACCTTTGTGTGCTATTGCCATGATGTCAGCGCAAAGAACATCGAGCAGGCAATCGACGAAGGGTTCAATAATATAGAGACGTGCAAGCGTTACACCACAGCAACCCAGGGGGCTTGCCAGGGTGGCATGTGCGAAGCCAACTTCGCCCATCTTCTGGCCCGAAAGCGACCCGAGCTCGGCGCACGGGTATTACCGACCACCAGGCCGCCGGTGACATCGATGAGCATCGGCGCCATGGCTGAAGGGCACCACGATAATCCGCAACTTTCCCCGCTCTATTACGCCCAACTTGAGAGCGGCGGCAGTCCCCTGCGGATGGGCAGCTGGGTTCGGATGATCGATTTTGGAGATCATGAA
>JAOUDU010000668.1 GCA_029859085.1 Gammaproteobacteria bacterium
GCGAACGGGTGGAGGCCGGCCAGCCGCTGCTCGAGCTCGACCCTACCTACGCCGATGCCGATGACCGGCGCATACGCGAGCAATTGCATGAACTTGCGCTGCAGGCGGCCTGGCGCCGCGCACTCGACCACTGGCTTGCCGATGGACGCAACCCTGCAGAGCCGGCGAACCTGTCCTTGCGCTTTGCCGCCGCTGACCAGGCTAAAGCCGAGGCGCTCTACCGGCTGCACCGCAGGGAAATCGCGTCACTGGTCAGCAGCCGGGAACGGGAACTGGCCGCCAATCGCGCCGAGCAGGCCGCGCTGCAGGCGGAGCGGGAGCGGGCACAGGCGACCCTGGCCGTGCTGGCGCAGCGGGTAGTGGCCTACAAAACCCTGATGGACCAGCAGTACGGGGCGAAAGTGCAGTACCTGGAAATGCTGCAACAGCAGACCGGGCTGGAGCGATCCATCCCCGTGCTGGAATTGCGCCTGCAGCAGTTGCTGCAAACCGCCGCCGCCATCGCCGCGCGCTCGGACGCGTCACTGGGCGAGCTGCGCAACCAGAACCTGCTGGAACTGGCCCGGCTGGAAAGCGAGCGCGCCGCCCTGGAGCAGGAATCCCGCAAGGCGCAACAGCGTCGCAAGCAACTTCAGCTGCGGGCGCCGGTGGCGGGCACCGTGCAGGAACTGGCCGTACACACGGTGGGCGCGGTGGTCTCGCCGGCCCAGCCGCTGCTGAAGATCGTGCCGGGGCAGGGGACGCTCGAAGTCGAGGCGTTGCTGCTCAACCGCGATATCGGTTTCGTTGATGAGGGACAGGTGGCTGAAATCAAGATAGACACGTTCAATTTCACCAAATACGGCCTGATCGACGCGGAACTCGTGAATATCAGCAATGATGCAGTGGAGGACGAGCAGCTGGGCTGGGTTTTCAAGCTGCGGCTGGAGCTGGGGCAGGACAGCATCAGGGTCGGGGAAAAACAGGTACGGCTAAGCCCCGGCATGGCAGTCTCAGCGGAAATCAGGACCGGGAAGCGGCGGTTGATCGAGTTTTTCCTGTCGCCGTTGCTCAGGTACAAGCAGGAAAGCGTGAGGGAGCGGTGATGGAATCGGCCCGGGGGGAAACAGTAGTTAAGGAGCGCGGATCGTGAAGAGGCTGGCCAGGTTTTTGATGAAGGCTGTGATCATCCTCCTGCTGTTGCCGCTGATGATCGTATACGGCCTGTTTATCTACGGGAAATACATGACTTATGCGGCCCAGCAAAGGCTGGACCTCGTCGACGAACAGCAGGCAGTCGCCACAAGCTCAGGCAACGGCTTTGGCGGCGATCCGGGGATGCACGTAATCGACTCCAGGTACAGATCGGAAAAATACTTCTGGATTGATAACGACCACCTGGTATTCCAAACCAGTCGCAAGGCCAATGAATCGTTGGATACCCGGAAACACTTTGTCTGGGACACGCGCAGGAACGCTATAAAGCCGCTGGTAATGGAGGGTGATATAAGCAGCTTCTATGATGGCAGGTTTCACTATGCAGAGTTTTCAAAAACGCAGGTTCTGCCGAATGGCAGCCGCAAAATTGATAGGTTCCAGTCCACGCTCACTGAACTCGATGATCACTGGGATTTGGAAAACATCGTGAACATGGAGGAGGTTCTGGGGGCTCCGCCGGAGCGATATGAGCTTGCCTGGTTCGAGGGCAAGCCATGGTTTCGCCTCAAACCGGAGTTGCGCACGCAGGGGGATGTGCCGAGACACCGCTTTGAGTACCTGTGGGAGTGGGGTTGGATACTGAGGACACCCTGGGATGGCCCGGAGCATTTCGGACAAGCTATACCGGAGATGGGCTTCTTTGACACGAATGGCGAAATATACGCAGATCAGCCGGGAAAAAAGATCGCCGGGCTTGTGGATCTGCCGCCGGGTGAACTGATTCATCTGGTTGTCGTTTATCTGCGTTTCCTCGACAGGTATTGGCTTGCCAGCAGATTTCACGGCGGCAAATCCGGCCGCAGGTTTATGGGTTTACTTGACAGAAACGGGCAATTCAGGGCGTTGGCGTGGCCTGGTGACTGGCCCGGGTACCGGGGTATACCGCTGCCGACAAAGAAAGGGCTGTTCTGGAGCGGGGAGGACTACCGGTTGGCAAACCCCGGCCGTTTTGACAAAGCCGCATTTGTTCGGGGCCGGGATGGTCTCGTACACAAGGCGGTACAGGGTAGCGCGATCAGAAGTCTGGTGAGCGGTGATGGCTGCCGTGTGGCATTTTTCAATACACCGAGGCCTGACAGGGGTGCCGGAAGCCTTAAGTACCTGGATGTATGTCAATCAACCATGGATGGTAAGGAGCTGACAAATGTC
>JAOUDU010000669.1 GCA_029859085.1 Gammaproteobacteria bacterium
CTGAGCCTCGTAATCCCACGCCTGGCCCTGGCGATGGCGCCTTCCATGGCAAGGCTCGCATCTGGCCGGCAGTTATTGAGCACATAACTTTCCCCATTGCGCTCGGTCACCTCCAGCTTGCATATATACAGACTCAGGGCTTCGAACTGACCAAAGCAATAGATGCGCATGTACGCAGAAAAAACGGTCACTGTCGCCTCGCGCAAGGCAAGGCGATCTGTCAAGCGCACGCTGCGCAGGCACAAGCGAATAGAGAAGGCGGAACTGCGAGAGATGCGCGGGTTCCCCGGTGACTACCCGCCCGGCCAGGACTTTACTGTGTGCAGGCTGAAGCGAGCGGCTCCCCGGTCGCGGTGAGTCTAACGAGGTTGCGGGACTTAGTCGAGTCGCGCGTTTTTTCCCTGTTCCAGATCATGGCACTGGAAAGCTGGTCGATGGGAATTGTTCGACCGGTCATGGATGTCTATCCACTGGCCTGGCTGTTCTTTGTACCTTTCGTTATCGTCACCAGCTTTGCGGTGCTCTACCTTTTCATCGCACTGATCGTCAACTCCATGCCAATGATCCACATGCAGGACAGGGAAAGCGCAACCAGCGCGGAGGCGATTGCGCACGATGAGCGTGAGCAGCTGCTCCTGGAAGTTCGCGCGTTGCGCCAGGACTTCAAGCGCACCATGGAACTGAGGGAGAAGGGTTGGCGCAAGGGCCCCGGGACGGGTATGGCAGTCCCGCTTTTTAGTGTCGCAACCACAGCGCGTCAGACACGAGGCATATGCCGCCACTGCTGGAAAGCAGCGGACGCACGGCATCGAGTACACGGTCAACCGTTTCCTGGTTATCGCAGGCGATCAGTATCAGGCAGTTACTCGACTCGCCCGAGAGCTCATCCGCCCGGCGCTCACCCCGGTCACCAGCACCGCGCACTTCCGGTATCAGGGTAAAACCGGGAGCCCCCAGTTGCCGCAAGCGCTCCGCCAGGCGCTGCGCCAGGGGTGCCTCGATGACGATCTCGATACGCTTGCACGGTTTCATAGCAACCACCTTATCATGGCATGGTAGGTCGGGATGCCTATCAACAGGTTAAACGGGAAGGTAATCGCCAGTGACATCGTCAGGTAAGTGCCCGGATTCGCCTCGGGCAGGGCGAGCCGCATCGCTGCGGGCACCGCGATATACGACCCGCTGGCAACCAGCACCAGGAACAGCAAGGCATCGCCCTCACCCAGCCCCAGCAGCCAGGCAACGCCGAGACCAATCATGGCATTGACCAGTGGCATACCTACCGCCGCCAGCACCATCAATCTCAGGGGCTGGCCCGTGGCCATCCCATCAGCCGATTGTCGGGTACTCCTGAAGCGCCGGGCGGCAACGATGCCCATATCCAGCAGAAAGAGACACAACAAGCCGAGGAACAGGCCCTTGACCAGGGGTTCCACCTGGCTCATGCCGGCCGGGCCGGTTATCCAGCCGATCAGCATACTGCCCAGAATCAGGAACACCGAGGCATTGAACAGAGACTCGTTGAGCAACTGTTTCCATGAAAACAACCCGGTAGAGGCACTGTCCCGCTTGCCGAAATGATTGTAAAGCAGGATTCCCACAATGATCGCCGGCGATTCCATCAGGGCCATCGCGGCCACCAGGTAACCATTCCAGCTGACACCCTGGATATCCAGATAACCCGCGGCAGTGACGAAGGTGACCGCGCTGACGGACCCGTAAGTGGCTGCGATGGCGGCAGCATCCGCGGTTGACATGCGCCTGCGCATGAGGAAATAAGTGTACACGGGTATCAGGGCTGACAGCCCGATCGCCGCAATGAGGGTTAGCAGCACACCAGTGTCTATGCTGGACTCGGCCAGGGCCACCCCGCCCTTGAAGCCTATGGCAAACAGCAGGTAAAGCGACAGCGCCTTGGCTACCTGGGCGGGTATCTCCAGATCGGACCGAACCACCACGGCCATGACGCCGAGGAAGAAAAACAGTAGTGGAGGTGAGCCCAGATTGCTCAGGAAAGCCGACATCAGCCGGGGAACTCGCGCTTGACGGCCAGGGACTTCTGCAGAACTTTGTCACGCAAGCCAAGTTTGTACTCCCGCAGCCGCTCCCGCAGCTCAGGCTCGCCGGTGGCAGTCATCTGCGCCGCGAGAATGGCCGCATTGGCGGCGTTGTCGATGGCCACCCTGGCCACCGGCACCCCGGTGGGCATCTGCACGATGGACAGCAGGGCGTCCATGCCCTCGAGCCGGGTGATACCAATCGGCACGCCAATTACCGGCAGCACACGGACGGCTGCCGCCATGCCCGGCAGGTGCGCTGCTCCCCCGGCGCCCGCGATGATCACC
>JAOUDU010000670.1 GCA_029859085.1 Gammaproteobacteria bacterium
ATCAAATCGCTGGTCAAGCAAACCCCTGCCTCGATAGAACTCGGCGCGCGACAGCCAGGTCAGCAGCAACACGAGCAGCAGCAGTGCTGTCTGCGCCATGCTTTCCCGGTGAATGAACATCAATATCGAACCTACGGCCAGCAGTATCACCGTGGCCCTGTAGGCGCCCTGCAGGCGCCGGTAGAGACCGCGGGCCAGCAGGAGCAGGCCGACGCCTATCGCGCTGCTGAGCAAATGGGCCATCTCCAGCAGCGGCACAGGGACAAAACTGGTGAAAACCCCCTGCTCAAGCCGGGTTAACGGGATCGCGGCGCCGATCAGCAGGTAGGCGCCGACGAAAAATACGGCGGCGCCTACGGATTGGGGCACCATCCTCGTGCCCCAGGCGATACCTCTGGTCGACAGGTGCTGCAGCTTCGCCCTGTGCTCGACAACCTCATGGGCCACCACCAGGACCAGGGCAAGCGCAAGTGGTATCAGGTAGTAAAAAAGGCGGTAGGCGAGAATCGCGCCGAGCAGTACACCGACCGGAATTTCCGGCAGGAGCAACAGCATGGCCGACTCAAAGACGCCAACCCCGCCGGGCACATTGCTGATAACTCCTGCCAACATGGCCAGCAGGTAAGCCCCCAGGAACGGCAAAAAGTGAATGTCTGCCGACGCGTGCAACAACACGTACAACACGGAAGAGGCCAGCGCGAGATCGACACTGCCGAGCAGGCACTGGCCGAGCCCGATCCCGGCACCCGGCGCACGCAACACCCAACCCCGGAATTCCAACGGCGTTCTCCGCAGAGAGTTCCAGGCCAGGTACAACAGCGGGAGCGCCAGCAAAATCCCGCCGAGAGGTCGCAGGACTGCCGGGCTCAGCGGCACCACTTTCAGGGCCGCGGGATCGGCCAGCAGGGTTACACCCAGCAGTATCGACGCGCCGAGGCCAAAAGTGAGTGGAATAAACCCCACCACCAGCGCAATACGGGACGTGGACAGGCCCGCCAGGCTATAGGCGCGGTAGCGTATAGCCCCGCCGGACAGGGAGGACAGTCCGACATTATGGCCGATGGCGAAGGCGGAGAAGGAGACCGGGGCCACCCGCAGGTAGCGCAAACTGGCGCCGACATAGCCCAGCGCCAGGAAATCGTACAGTGTAAGGACGCCATAGCTGGCCAGGGCGAGCAGGCCGCTGCTGAGCAGAACCGCGGGCGACAGGGATTTGAACTCCGCGGCTATGTCCTGCCAGGAAATGGCGTGGGCCTCCCTGGCCAGAATCCAGATAGCCATGCAGAAAATGCCGACGGCAAGCGCCGGCAGTACCAGGTGTAACAGTTGGCGCGGGTGTTTATTCACAAGTGCTCACACAAAACAAGCCAGGTAGCGCCCGCGGCGGCCCGGCCACAGGGGCCAGCCGCCGAGGCGGCAAAGAGTGATCAGGGCCGGCAGCGAAGGCCCTGTTCATCGGGTATTTCACCGCGCAACAGGGATTCACGGCATGCAGTCTAGCCACACACCGCTGCGAGGGCAATTGAGCAATTGGAGAATACCGTTGCGTACCTGCACTGGCAGCTTCCAATCACGATGCGCTACTATCGCCAACTTGGATACAACGGCGTGATTTGTCGTGGCGGTGCACCCAGGTGCCGCCAGGGGTCGCTGGACAAAGGAAGGTAAGGGTGAACGCAACAAGGCACACGCAGGGCGATCCACTGGCGCAGTGGAGGCACGACCACGTGTTCGACCAGGACCACAAGCGCGCCGGGGAGGCGCGCACCCTGCTGGTAGTGGCCATTACCGCGGTGATGATGGTGGTGGAGATCGTCGCCGGCCTCATGTACGGCTCCATGGCCCTGCTGGCGGACGGGCTGCACATGGCCTCCCACGCGGCGGCCCTGGGGATAGCCGTGCTGGCCTACGTGGTCTCACGCCGGCTGGCCCAGGATCGGAGCTTTGCTTTCGGTGTTGGCAAGATCAACAGCCTGGCGGGGTTTACCAGCGCTGTGCTGTTGATGGGTTTCGCCCTGCTGATGGTCACCGAGAGCGTCGATCGCCTGATTCACCCCCTCCCGATCGAGTTCGACCACGCCCTGCTGGTGGCCGCCATCGGGCTGGCTGTAAACGGCGCCTGCGCCTGGATACTGATGTCGACGCCGCATGAACACGGCCATGGCCACCACCATCATGACCATGACCATGACCATGACCACGACCACGACCACGACCATGACCATGAAGAAGGCCACGAACAGCGCCACGACCACAACCTGCGCGCCGCCTACCTGCATGTGCTGGCGGACGCGCTGACCTCGATACTGGCGATCGCCGCGCTGCTGGCGGGCAAGTAT
>JAOUDU010000672.1 GCA_029859085.1 Gammaproteobacteria bacterium
GGTTTCTCTCGAAGCTGGAACAGAGAACTAGAGCTTGGCTTCAAGCTCCGGCAGGGCGACGAACAGGTCGGCGACCAGGCCGTAGTCGGCTACCTGGAAGATCGGCGCGTCCTCGTCCTTGTTGATCGCGACGATGACCTTGGAGTCCTTCATCCCGGCCAGGTGCTGGATCGCGCCGGAGATGCCGACCGCGATGTAGAGGTCCGGGGCCACGATCTTGCCGGTCTGGCCGACCTGGTAATCGTTCGGCACGAAGCCCGCATCCACCGCGGCGCGGGACGCGCCGATGGCGGCGCCGAGCTTGTCCGCGATACCGTCCAGCAGCTTGAAGTTCTCGCCATTCTGCATACCGCGACCGCCGGAAATCACGATCTTGGCGGAGGTCAGTTCCGGGCGATCAGATACCGCGACTTCCTCGCTGACGAAAGCGGAAATGCCCGCGTCGTGTACCGCGGTGACCGCTTCAATGCTGGCGGAACCGCCTTCAGCCGGGGCCGCGTCGTAGGCGGTGGTGCGCACGGTGATGACTTTCTTGGCGTCGGTGCTTTTCACCGTGGCGATCACGTTGCCGGCATAGATCGGGCGCCTGAAGGTATCAGGGGATTCCACTGAGACGATTTCGGAAATCTGTGCGACATCCAGCAGGGCCGCCACTCGCGGCATCGTGTTCTTGCAGTTGGATGTGGCCGGGGCAACGATGTTGTCATAGGCGGCGGCAACCTCGGCTATCAGCAGGCTGACGTTTTCGGCGAGCTGGTGCGCGTAGGCCGCATTATCGGCCACCAGGACCTTGCCTATACCCGGAACCTTTGCTGCCTGTTCGGCGGCACCGCTACAGTCGGCGCCGGCGATGAGAATATCGATACCGGCGCCCATAACCTGGGCGGCGGCAACCGCATTGAGGGTTGCAACCTTAAGGCTCTTGTTGTCGTGTTCTGCAATTACCAGTGTGCTCATCAGATTACTTTCGCCTCGTTCTTCAGTTTATCGACCAGTTGATCCACGTCCGCTACCTTGATACCGGCTTTGCGCTCGGCTGGTGGCTCGACCTTGACCTGGGTCAGGTGCGACGTTACGGCAACGCCCAGGTCCGCAGGCGTATAGACATCCAGCTGTTTCTTCTTGGCTTTCATGATGTTTGGCAGGGAGGCGTAGCGCGGTTCATTCAGGCGCAGGTCCGTGGTGACGATCGCGGGCAGGGTCAGGCTCAGGGTCTGCAGGCCGCCATCGACTTCACGGGTCACGTTGAGTTTATCGCCATCCACGGAAATCTCGGATGCAAAAGTTCCCTGGGGCATGTTGGCCAGGGCGCCCAGCATCTGTCCAGTCTGGTTGTTGTCGCCATCGATGGACTGCTTGCCCAGGATCACCAGCTGGGGCTGCTCCTTGTCTACAACGGCCTTGAGCAGCTTTGCCACGACCAGCGGTTCCACCGCACCCTCAGTCTCCACCTGGATACCGCGATCTGCACCCAGCGCCAGGGCGGTGCGAATCTGCTCCTGGCAGGATTTCTCGCCCACCGATACGGCGATAACTTCCGTGGCGGTACCCGCCTCCTTGAGTCGAACGGCCGCCTCGACAGCAATTTCGCAGAAGGGGTTGATGGCCATCTTGACGTTGTTCAGGTCAACATTACTACCATCGGCTTTGGCGCGGACCTTGACGTTGTAGTCAACGACGCGCTTAACAGCAACAAGAACCTTCATGGATTCTCCCTAGTTTTTGAGGTGGGTAATCAAGTCGCAGCGCTCGGAAAAAGGCCGCGTCAGCGTAATTTCGGCTGGGTATGATGCCGACTAAAGCACTGTGGGTCAATAGTGGCAGCCACCCACCAGCGCCACCCTTGAGATGGATCAACCGGCTCCGCAAGCAGCTCCCAATATGGTTTTTTATTCATAAAAATTATATACTTGCGCCCCTTCTATACGCCGTTCCCCGGATACCGTTCGGCGCTTCCCCGACCAGTTACACAAGAGAGGACAGGATAGTGGACCGAGAATCTATGGAGTTTGATGTTGTTATCGTCGGCGCCGGACCTGCCGGTCTCTCCGCCGCCTGCCGCATCATGCAACTGGCCAGGGAAAAGCAGCAGGAAGTCACTGTCTGCGTCGTTGAGAAAGGCTCGGAGGTGGGCGCCCATATCCTGTCCGGCGCGGTACTGGAACCGCGCGCCCTCAACGAGTTGTTTCCCGACTGGAAGGAAATGGGGGCCCCTCTCCAGACCCCGGTAAAAGAGGACAAGTTCTTTTTCTACCTCAGTGCCAAAAGCGCGATAAAGCTGCCCAACTTTTTCATTCCCAAGCCCACCCACAACGAGGGTAACTATATTGTCTCCATG
>JAOUDU010000671.1 GCA_029859085.1 Gammaproteobacteria bacterium
AGTTTATACCGGCCCACCAGTTTCTTGGCAGGGGCAATCCCCGCCTCCCTGAAAGTATCATGATCCAGAGTGTCACCGGCGAATACTCCGACAGCCACTGGGATTACGTCGAGCCCACCGATGCCGACATGATCCTCAAACCCGATGCGAGCACGATGCGGGTGGTGCCCTGGGCCCGCGAGCGCACCGCCCAGATCATTCACGACTGCTATACCATGGATGGGAAGCCGCACCCCCTGTCCACCCGCAATATCCTGCGCAAGGTTCTCAGCCTCTATGAGGCCGACGGCTTGCGACCGGTAGTGGCGCCGGAAGTCGAGTTTTATCTCGTCGGTAAAAACCTGGACCCGGACTATGTACTGTCCCCGCCCAAGGGGCGTTCAGGCCGCAAGGAGTCCTCTCGCCTTTCATACAGTATCGACGCCGTCGCGGAATTCGAGGATTTCGTGGAGGACATGTACGAATATGCCACTGCGCAGGAGTTGCAGGTCGATACGCTTATTCACGAAAATGGCGCCGCCCAGATGGAGATCAACTTTCTCCATGGCGACGCGCTGAGCCTGGCCGACCAGGTGTTTACTTTCAAGCGAACGGTGCGTGAGACCGCCTACAAGCACGGCATGTATGCCACATTTATGGCCAAGCCGATGATGGCCGAGCCCGGCAGCGCCATGCACATTCACCAGAGCGTACTGGATGCCAAAACGGGCAAGAACATCTTCGCCGATAAAAAGGGCAATAACACCGCTGAATTCCTGAGTTATATCGCCGGCCTGCAGCGCTACACCCCGGAACTGATCAGCCTGTATGCGCCCAATGTCAATTCCTACCGGCGGCTGGCCCCCGACATTGCCGCGCCCATCAACCTGAACTGGGGAGTCGACAACCGCACCACCGCGTTCCGGGTGCCGCAGTGCGAACCCGAAAACACCCGGGTCGAGAACCGCTTTCCGGGCGCCGACGTCAATCCCTACCTCGCCTTTGCCGCCACCCTGGCCAGCGGTTACCTGGGCATGAAGGGCAAGCTCAAGCCCACCGAGCCTCACCAGGGCACCGCCAACGAGGAAGATGTGGAAGTGGCGCGAACCCTCGAGGAGGGGCTGCGTCACCTGCAGGATTCGCCGGAAGTGCAGGAGGTATTCGGGGCGTTGTTCCTGAGTGCCTATGCCGCGGTAAAACTGGACGAGTTCGAGGAGTTCAACCAGGTCATCAGTTCCTGGGAACGGGAACACCTGCTGCTCCAGGTCTGAGATGGCGGGCACCTCGATGGCAGAGCGGGATACCTGGTTCGGCAACGACACCCGTTTCCGCCTCTTCACGGCCGCCAAGTACCTGGTTTACCTGCTGCTCAGTTTCAACATCTACCTCTTCCTGCAGGAAGAGCTGGCCGCCCTGTCCTTCACCTTTGCCGACGGTATTGCGCCGGGGCAGTTTATCCAGGCATTCTCCGCCACGATCGACACCGCGGCCTGGGTCATCCTGCTGCTGATGTTCGAGCTCGAAACCGCGGTGCTCAACGACAACAACATCCACGGCCTGGTGAAGTGGGGCCTGCACGGGCTGCGCGGGTTGTGCTGTATCGCCCTGGTCTACGCCTTCACCGGTTATTACCAGGAGCTGGCAACCCTGTACCAGGTGTCGCCGCTGTCGGTGGCGGACGCCTGCTCCCTGGTGGGAGGCGACTATTCCGTGCTGGTTGACCTGGACGAATATGTGCCGCTGGACGCCGTCAATTGCGCTGCGCTGGGGGGCCAGGTATTCACGGTGGCGGGCTTCGATATCCTGGTGGACAGTGAAACCCTGCGCTCCGCCCAGCTGCTGGCCTGGGTGGACGTGGTCAACGCGGCGGACTGGCTCCTGGTGGTTGTGGTGCTGGAGGTGGAGGTGCGCCTGCAGTTGCGCGGCGACCTCTCGGACCAGGTCATGAACGCCACCAAGGTCGTCAAGCTGATCATCTACGCCATTCTCTTCCTCTGCGCCGGCTACTGGGCGTACGCCGGGGATTTCCTCGATTTCTATGACGCGGCCCTGTGGCTGTTCGCGTTTATCTTTATCGAGCTCAACGTATTCGAGTGGCAGTACGAAACCGACGCCGAACACCCGGTCGCGGCCTGAGATCCCGCTGCCGTGCCTGCCACCGAAGAGTCCGAACTTTGCAGCCTGCGCTGGAATCCCGCCAGCGAAGCGGTAGAGGTCATCGACCAGACCCTGCTGCCCCACAGCTTGCGCTGGTGTGAGCTTCGGTCCCTCGACTCCTACTGCCATGCCATCAGCGCGATGCAGGTGCGCGGCGCCCCGCTGATAGGGATTACCGCGGCCTTCGGCCTGGCCCAGGCGA
>JAOUDU010000674.1 GCA_029859085.1 Gammaproteobacteria bacterium
GTCGGAGGAGGGGCGCAACCAGCCGCTGTATACCCTGGTGGCGTTTCTCTCCGCGGACATGAATACAGAACCGGAGGCCGGTGGTGCGGGGCAGTAGGCCGGCGGCGGGTTTCACCCTGGTGGAGGTGCTGATCGCGCTGGCGATCACCGCGTTTATTGCCGCGATAGCCTACCGCAGCCTCTCCACCGCGTTGCAGGCAGTGGAGAGCACCCGCGCCATCGCCCAGCGCAGCTACGAGGTGAACCGGGCATGGATGATTATCTCCCGGGACCTGCGCCAGTTCGTTCCCAGGCCGGTGCGCGACGAGTTCGGCCAGGTAGAGCCCGCCGTGGTCGGCGGTACCGCGGCCCGGTTTCCGCTGGGCTTTACCCGCACCGGCTGGCACAACCCCAACGATCGCGAGCGCAGTAACCTGCAGCGGGTCAACTATCGCGTGGAGGACGGGGCCCTGTGGCGCGACGCCTATCCGGTGCTGGACCGGGCGCCGGATACCGTGCCCCAGCAGGCCCGGTTGCTCGAGGGTGTGGAAGTGCTGGAGGTGGTCTTTCTGGGCACCCTGTCCGACGCCCAGCGGACAGGCCAGGGCATAGAGCTGGACACGCGGAACTGGCAGGGCAACTGGGTTTCCGACACCAGTGCGCCGGACAGCGAGCTGCCGCCCCCGGCCGCACTGGAATTCAGGCTGCAACTCGAGGACCTGGGCGAGATGAGGCGCGTCTATGCACTGCCGCCGCTCTAGGCCCCGTCCCGGTCCCCGCGCCCAGGGTGGAGCCGCCCTGATCGTGGCGCTGCTGGTGTTCGCACTGTGTACTGCGCTGGTGGTCGCGATGGAGCTGGAATTCAACCGCTTTTACCAGCGCGCGGCCAATATCCTGCTGGCCGAGCAGGCCAACGCCTACCTGCGCGGCGCCGAAGACCTGGCGATCCTCGCGCTGCTGGCCGACTACGATGCGGACAAGAGCCGCGACACACCCAGGGACGACCTGCTGGAAATGTGGGCCCAGACCCCTGCCCCCTATGCCCTGGACGAGGGCGGGTGGATGGCGGGTTGCCTGCGCGACCTGCAGGGGCGATTCAACCTCAACAGCCTGGCGGCGCGGGTGGCACCGGCGGAGGGCGCCCCGCGCTTCACCGCGTCCCAGGCCCAGTTCATCAGGCTGTTGCAGGCGCTGGGGGAGCCCCAGCTCAGCGAACAGGATGCGGTGCTGATCACCGAATCGGTTACCGACTGGCTGGACCGCGACCTCGAACCCGACGCCGATGGTGCCGAGGATGACTTCTATGTGGCCAGGACGCCGGCCTACCGCAGCGCCAACCGGCCCATGGCAAGCGTCAGCGAATTGCGGGCGGTGGCCAATATCTCCCCGGAAATTTACCGGGCACTGGAACCCTGGGTAAGCGTCTGGCCGCAACAGCCGGCGCCGCTGAATATCCACACCGCCCCGGCCACGGTGCTGCGTTCGATCAACACCGATGGCGATCTCAGCCCGCTGTCAGTGGATGAGGGCCAGGCGCTGGTCGAGCAGCGGGAGGCGGTGGGCTTTGCGGACCTGGAGGACTTCCTGGCCAGCCCGGTGTTCGCCAGCAGGCAGGGCCAGCTGGAGGAGGTTAAACCACTGCTGGGGGAGAACACATCGTACTTCCTGCTCTCGGCGGAGGTGGAAGTTGCCGACCGGAGGATGCGCTTGTACAGTGTGCTGCAACGCAGCGGGCGCCAGGTGGGCGCGCTCGCACGGGCCAACGGCAGTGTTGATGACAGCCGACCTAACAACGGGGAACAGGACTCTTGCACAATAGCGCCGTCATTAGACTGGTAAAGGGCCGTCTCGCCTGGTACGCGCCGGGTGCCAGCGACGAGCCGCGGTGGCTGGATGACGGCCGGACCCGGGAGAGCTTTTTTGCCGTGATGGCGCAGCAGCGCCTGGCGCCCTGTTTTGCCGCGCCCGGTGCGGATGTGCGCCTGTTACAGCTGCAGCTGACCGCCGAGGAGAAAAAGCATATCGGCAAATCCCTGCCCTTCATGCTGGAGGAGCGGGTGGCGACGGACATTGACCAGCTGCACTTCGCCAGCGCGGCAATGGACAAACTGGAGCTGGCAGTTGCGCTGTGCAGCATCGGCACGATGCGGGACTGGCAGGCGCAGTTGGCGGATCTCCCGGGGATCAGGCTGTGGCTGCCCGAGCCGCTGTTGCTGCCCTGGCGCAACGGCGAATGGTGTATCGTGCTCGAGGGTGACGAGGCCATCGTGCGGTATGACCGCTGTGGCGGCTTCACTGTTGAGCGGGAGCTGCTGCCGGCAATGCTCGAGGGCGTGCTGGCGGGGCGGGCCGAGCCC
>JAOUDU010000673.1 GCA_029859085.1 Gammaproteobacteria bacterium
ATTAATAAAGTTATTACTTATTCTCTCCGGGCTTCACCCGCGGCCCCGGGCGCGGCCTCGGCACAGCCCGGGCGCGGCTTTCCCAGAAAAAATCGCAAATTGCGAGCCGTATCGCGAGCCGATTCCATCGAATCTGTGCCGCGAACATAAAATTCCTTTTAAAAACAACCTGTTGTGAGTTTGGCACGGCGGTTGCGATAGATACCTGTGAAGTCCTCATCAATTCAACAGGAGTAATCCCAATGGCAGACGTCATGTGGAACAACACAACATACGAAGTGCCCCTTATCGCCGACAAGCTGGTGCTGGAAGAGGCGCCGGCAGGCGGCTACGGCTACCAGCTGCTGAAGCGCGCAATGGACTGCATCGGGGCCGGTATCGGCCTGCTGTTGCTCAGCCCCCTGTTCGCGGTAATGGCGGTCCTGATCAAGCTGGAGTCCGCGGGTCCGGTACTGTTCTCCCAGACCCGCATTGGCAAGGATGGCGTGGAGTTCCGCTGCTGGAAGTTCCGCTCCATGTTCCAGGACGCCGAGCAGCGCAAGCAGGAGCTGATGCAGCAAAACGAAATGGCCGGTGGCGTAACCTTCAAGATGAAGCATGATCCGCGCGTAACCCGGGTGGGCCGATTCATCCGCAAGGCGTCGATCGACGAGTTGCCGCAGCTGTGGAACGTGTTCAATGGCGATATGTCGCTGGTGGGCCCGCGTCCACCGGTTCCCCAGGAAGTCGCCCTGTACACAGCCCATGAACGGCAGCGGCTGGCAGTCAAGCCGGGCATCACCTGTATCTGGCAGGTGTCCGGTCGCAGCGATATACCTTTCAACGAGCAGGTGCTGCTGGACATCGAGTATATCCGGAGCCAATCCCTGTGGCTGGATATCAGCCTGTTACTGCGTACGATACCGGCGGTGCTGCTGGCCCGGGGCTCCTACTAGGAGCCTCGCGTCGCGCGATAGTGTCGGCTGGGGCTGAACGATACGGGATTGTGACCGGTACAGGCCGGGGGGGCTTCTGCGAGCTACCCGGGGTGCTGGGTTTTTGCCTGTCGTCCGACCTGAGTGCTGCCAGCAGGCTTTCGATGGCGGCGTCTTTACCCTCGATGACCTGAATGAAGGAATTCCCGATAAACAGAAGTGCGCCGGTAATGCCCCCGCGTTCGTCGTCGTTGATATGTCTATATCATGGATACGAAAAACCGCATCGAAACGCCATGTGATGCGTAGCGGCCGATTTGTCGATATCGCTTTCTGCGATGTCGGGATACTATCGGGTATGGGCATCTTCAAGTTGGGTTATCCACAGCGCAGCCCATTCAGCAAGAGCAAAATGACGTGACAGAAACCAGCCGGACAGATGCAGTATCACAGTTGGACAGGCCGGTCGACATGCTGCACTTTATCTACCTGTTATGGGATACCAAATGGGTAACGGCCTTCGCAAGCCTGGGCTGCGCTGTCCTTATGATGGCCTACACCCTGAGCCTTCCCAACATATACGAATCAACAGCCCTGACCGCCATTATCCACCCGGGAGACGCGGGCGGTGTGGATCCGAAAAACAGGCAGGCGGCGGAGTCGATCGGGCTGCTGGAATCCGGTTTTGTGCTCGCGACCAGCAAAGAAAACTATGCAAATACGGTTATGTCCCGGCTGCGTTCGCGTAAGTTCATCCGCCTTTTCCTCGATAAACACGATATTTACAAGCTCATCTACAAAGAGGAGTGGGACAGTGAAGCGCAGGATTGGAAGGATGATTTCGTGCTCGATAAAGGCCTGGCTTTTATTCGATTTGAGCAGGAATTTCTCTCGATAGTCCAGAACGAGGACTCGGAGTTGGTAGCGGTCAGGATACGCAATACCGACCCGGTTCTGGCGGCAGATCTGGCGAACCTCTATGTCAAAGACTTCAATGATTATATGCGCCAGATAAACCTGGTGGAGATAGGCGCAAAAATAGAATTTCTCAAGAAAAACCTGGAGCAGGCGAAATTCATAGAAATCGAAAAAATGCTGTACCGGCTGATGGAGGCCCAGACTGCAGCTGCGACACTGACTGAAGGACAGGAAGAATATGCGCTCGAAGTGGTCGACCCGGCTACCCGGAGCTATGACAGGTATAGCCCATACCGCAAAGGAATGACCGCGCTGGCGTTCTTCGGATCAGCTTTTTTTATCATGTCCATGATCGTGTTGCTTGATGTTCTGCGGAGTGTCAAGCGCGATCTGGATATTTACACTGGCGATCGAGGTCGTATCCCGGTATTCGAAAGGCCCAGGAGCCTGCGGGGCATACTGATGAGATTGCTGGCCGCATTCAAGAGGCCGTTCCAGTTAAGT
>JAOUDU010000061.1 GCA_029859085.1 Gammaproteobacteria bacterium
CAGCACCGCACTGCCCAGCATATAAACCAGCGCCTGGCCCGCGTGGCCCGTCTCAAACAGGGTGACGGTCTCCAGCGAAAACGTGGAAAACGTGGTGAAGGCGCCGAGGAAGCCCACCATCAGCACGCCGCGCCAGTCCTGGTGAATCACCTGCCTTTCCACCAGCAGCACATACAGCATCCCGATGGTGAAAGAACCCAGTACATTTACCAGCAGCGTGCCCACCGGCCAATGGCCCTCCCACAGGCGATGGGCCCAGCCGGCGAGGAGGTAGCGCGCCACGGAGCCGGACGCGCCGCCCAGGGCGATAAACAGCAGGTATTTCATCGTTGTAGTGTGGTAGCCGCACGGGAAGCGGCATTGTACTGGTTTTGGCCGCCCGGCGCAGGTGTTTCCGTGGTCGGCACTGCCTCAGGGATAGCCGGAGGGATTCTGCTGCTGCCAGCGCCAGGCGTCCGCACACATCGCGGCCAGGTCCTGTTGCGCACTCCAGCCGAGCTCCCGCAGAGCCCTCCCCGGGTCGGCATAACACTCGGCGATATCCCCGGGCCGGCGCGGCACGATGGCGTAGGGGATCGCCCTGCCGCAGGCGGCCTCGAAGGCCGCGACCATCTCCAGCACGGAATAACCGGTGCCGGTCCCGAGGTTGTGGGTAATGCAGCCCGGATTGTCCGCGAGCGCGGCCAGCGCCTTCAGATGGCCCCTCGCGAGATCGGTGACATGGATGTAGTCACGCACCCCGGTACCGTCGCGGGTGGGATAATCGCCGCCGAAAACAGAGAGCTGCCGCCGCAGGCCGCTGGCGGTCTGGGCGATATAGGGCATGAGGTTGTTGGGAATGCCGCTTGGGTGCTCGCCTATCCTGCCGCTGGGATGGGCGCCGGCGGGGTTGAAATAGCGCAGGATGGAAATATTCCAGGCGCTGTCCGAGGCGTACAGGTCCCGCAGCATCTCCTCGATCATCAGCTTGCTGCGGCCGTAGGGGTTGGTGGCGGACAGGGGGAAGTCCTCGTCGATAGGATTGCGCGCCGGATCGCCGTAGACCGTGGCGGATGAGCTGAAAACCAGGTTGGTCACCCCTGCCTGCGCCATCGCCCGCAGCAGGTGGACCGCGCCGCTGACGTTGTTGTCGTAGTAATGCAGCGGCTGCGCGACGGACTCTCCCACCGCCTTGAGCCCGGCAAAGTGGATCACCGCGTCGATACCGTGCGCCTCCAGCAGGTGGTGCACCCGGGGTTCATCGCGCACATCGCCACGAATGAAAACAAGGGACTTACCGGTGATTTCCTGCACCCGCTCGAGGGCGACAGCGCTGCCATTGCACAGGTTATCGAGCACCACCACCTGGTAACCCTGCTCCAGCAGTTCCACGCACACATGCGAACCGATATAGCCCGCCCCGCCGGTTACCAGCACGGTATTTTTCATTGTCTTACCATCTCGTTGCCGTTGCCTCGTTATCGTTGCACCTGGCATGCGCGCCGCCTAATCGCCGTCGCGGGACCCGCCCGGGTAGCGCTGGCGAGCGCTTATCCTGTCGAGTTCGCGCAGGTATTTGAACTTTTCGCGTATCCTGCTCTCGAGCCCCCGATCCACCGGTTCGTAGTAGCGGCGGTCCCTGAGCTCCTCGGGAAAATAATTCTCCCCCGCGGCGTAAGCACCGTCCTCATCGTGGGCGTAGCGATAATCCGCGCCGTGATCCATCGCCTTCATCAGGCGGGTGGGCGCGTTGCGCAGGTGCAGTGGCACCTCGGCGCTGGTGCCGGCCTCCACGTCGGCGCGGGCCGCGTTGTAGGCGGTATAGACCGCATTGCTCTTGGCGGCACAGGCCAGGTAGACAATCGCCTGGGCGAGGGCCAGTTCCCCTTCCGGGCTGCCCAGGCGCTCCTGCACCTGCCAGGCGTCAAGGCACAGGCCCAGGGCACGGGGATCGGCATTGCCGATATCCTCACTCGCCATGCGCACCACCCGGCGGGCGATATACAACGGGTCGCAGCCGCCGTCGAGCATGCGGCAGAACCAGTACAGCGCCGCGTCCGGGGAGCTGCCCCGGACCGCCTTGTGCAGGGCGCTGATCTGGTCGTAAAAGAGGTCGCCACCCTTATCGAAACGCCGCAGGGAGGCCTGCAGCACCTCCTCCAGGGTCTCCGCGGTGATAGTTCCTCCCTCGGCCAGGTCGGTCGCCAGTTCCAGCAGGTTGAGCGCCCTGCGGGCATCGCCATCCGCCTGCCGCGCAATCAGCTCGAGGCAGCCCGGCTCAGCAGCGACCCGCTGGCCGAGGGCGGCCAGGCCGCGCGCCAGGACCGCCTCGATCTCGCCCGCCTCCAGGGGGCGCAGCTTGTATACCCGGGAGCGGGATAACAGCGCGTTGTTCAGCTCGAAGGACGGGTTCTCGGTGGTGGCGCCGATAAAAATGACAGTGCCGTCCTCCACGTAGGGCAGGAACGCATCCTGCTGGGACTTGTTGAAGCGGTGCACCTCGTCCACGAACAGCACCGTATCGCGCCCCCCGGCTTTGTGCTGCCTGGCCCGGGCGATCGCCTCGCGGATTTCCTTTACCCCGGACAGCACCGCCGATAATTGCAGGAAATGCGCATTGGCCTGCCCCGCCGCGATCCGGGCCAGGGTGGTCTTGCCGACACCGGGGGGACCCCAGAAGATCATCGAGTGCAGCTGGCGGCTTTCGATCGCCTGGCGCAGGGGTTTGCCGGGGCCCAGGATATGCTGCTGCCCGGCGTAATCCGCAAGGGTCCGGGGGCGCAGTCTCGCCGCCAGCGGCTGGTAGCCGGAACCGGGATCGGGCTGGGGGGATGCGGCCGGGTCGCCGTTGGCAGTTGTGTCGCTGAACAGGCTGGTCTGGGCAGCGCCGGGGGATTCTGGGGTATCGACCCCGGAATCAATCGTCATAGTAGAACAGGTCCACGCCCTCCGCGGGCGGGGTGAACTCGAAATCCCCGCTGCTCAGCGGCGTCGTCGCATCGACACGCTTGAAGTCGACAACCACCCGCTGCCCCAGCTTGTCCACGATATCCATGCGGCCGATGGTATCGCCGGCGAAGGTGACGCTGAGGCGGCGAAAGCTGTGGCCGTCGCCAAGCGGGACCAGGGTGAAGGTATTGTCGGCATCCTGGGTGACGGTGTACTGGTCGCGCAGGGCCGACTCGTCCCCGCCCAGGATCTGCAGCGGCGACGCCTCGACGTTGCCCACCACCGGGTGGCGGGTGGCGGTTTGCAGGTCGATGTCGTAGTGCCACAGGTACTCGGCGTTGGCGACTATCAGCTGGCTGTCGGGGGCGCGGATTTCCCAGCTGAAGAAAAATGGGCGCAACAGCTTGAAGGCCCCGCTGGATTCCGCGATGACAGTATCGCCCTCACCGTACTGGCGCTGGGTGAACTCACCCTGCAGGTAGCTGATGCGATTGAGCCGCGCCAGCAACTGGTCGGTGGCCGCAGTGTCTTCAGCCCAGGCGGCTCCCGCCAACAGGCAAAAGCCAAGGACCGCTGTCACTAGCGCACTCACTTTGCTCATAGTCAATCTTCGTGTGGTGGTGGTGCCAGCACTTCGCGCTGACCATTACTGCCCATTGCGCTGACAACCCCGGCGGCTTCCATCGTCTCGATCAGGCGCGCCGCCCGATTGTAGCCGATACGGAGCTTGCGCTGCACGCTGGAAATCGATGCCCGGCGACTCTGCGTGACATAGTGCACGGCCTCGTCGTAGAGCGCATCATTCTCGTCGTCCCCCTCGGCGGCGCTGGCCTGCAGTTCGCCGGCGGTGACCGGGGTGCTGCTGCCCTCGTCCAGCAGGCCCTCGATATACTGGGGCTGGCCCCGGCGTTTCCAGTCCGCCACCACGCGGTGCACTTCCTCGTCCGAGCAGAAAGCGCCGTGGACCCGGTTCGGGACGCCGCTGCCCGGGGGCAGGTAGAGCATGTCGCCGTGCCCCAGCAGCTGTTCGGCGCCGCCCTGGTCGAGGATGGTGCGGGAGTCGATCTTGGAGGACACCTGGAACGCGATACGCGTGGGTATATTGGCCTTGATCAGGCCGGTTATCACGTCCACCGAGGGCCGCTGGGTAGCGAGGATCAGGTGGATGCCGGCCGCCCGCGCTTTCTGGGCGATACGGGCTATCAGTTCCTCCACTTTCTTGCCGACCACCATCATCATGTCGGCGAATTCGTCGATAACAACGACCACGCAGGGCAGTTTTTCCAGGCCCGGTGCGGTCTGTTCCTCGTCGGTCATCGCCAGGATCGGGTCCGGGGTCCACAGCGGGTCCGGGATAGGCTTGCCGGCCCTGTTGGCGTCTTCGACCCGGCGATTGAATCCGCCAGGTTGCGCACGCCCAGCGCCGCCATCAGCTTGTAGCGGCGCTCCATCTCCGCGACACACCAGCGCAGGCCGTTGGCGGCATCCTTCATATCCGTGATCACCGGGGTCAGCAGGTGGGGGATGCCGTCGTAGACCGACAGCTCCAGCATCTTCGGGTCCACCAGCATCAGGCGCACTTCCGCCGGGGTCGCCTTGTACAGCAGGCTGAGCAGCATCGCGTTGACACCCACCGACTTGCCCGACCCCGTGGTGCCCGCCACCAGCAGGTGCGGCATCTTGGCCAGGTCAGCCACTACCGGCAGGCCGGAAATATCGTGGCCCAGGGCCAGGGTGAGGGGCGATTTGCTCTGGTCGAAGGCCTTGGAGGCCAGCACCTCGCGGAAGTTGACGATCTCCCGGTGCTCATTGGGGATCTCGACACCGACCACGGATTTGCCGGGTATTACCTCGACCACTCGCACGCTGATAACCGCCAGTGAGCGGGCGAGGTCCTTGGCCAGGTTGGAAATGCGCGACACCTTGACGCCGGCGGCGGGCTGGATTTCAAAGCGGGTGACAACGGGGCCGGGGTAGACGGCGACGACCTCGGCGCTGATACCGAAATCCGCCAGCTTCAACTCCAGCAGCTTGGACAGGCCTTCCAGCGCCTCCTTCGAATAACCCGCATCCGGGTCGTTGTCGTTGGGGTCCAGCAACTCCAGCGGCGGCAGTGAGCCCGTGACGGGGACATCGAACAGCGGGCGCTGCTTCTCCTTTTCCTCCCGCTCGCTTTTCTCGGTCCTCGGCGTCGGGGGCTTGATCTTCGGCGGGACGCGTTTCTTCTCCCGCTCGACATGCTCGGTGATAACCATCTTGCGCGCTTCCACGGCCTTTTCCCGGGCGCGCCTGTCGCGGATATTGTCGATGGTTTTCAGCAGCCAATCGCGGCTGCCGGTGAAGCTGCGGATGCTCCAGGACCCCACCTTCTCCATCAGTTTCAGCCAACTCAGGTCGGTAAAGATGGTCATGCCGAACAGGAAGACCGCCAGCAGGATCAGCCGGCTGCCGACCGCGCTGAAGGCGTGGGTAAAGCTGCTGCCGATGGCCTGGCCCAGGATGCCGCCCGCGCCCTGCGGCAGGCTGGAACCGCCGCCGTCGTTCATCGCCGCCAGGGCGGTACCGGCGATCATGACCAGTACCAGCCCGAGGGCCCGGATGCCGAAGGTCAGCCAGTCGAAGCCCTTGTCCTGGTGGCGCTCCAGCAGGATGACGACCGCCCGGTAAGCCAGCAGCAGCGGAAACAGGTAGGCGGCGTAGCCCACCAGGGAGAAAAATACGTCAGCCAGCCAGGCACCGGTCGGACCGCCGAGATTGACCGCCTTGCCGCCGGTGCCGGTAGCGGACCAGCCCGGATCCCTCGGGCTGTAGGTGATCAGCGCGAGCAGCAGGTACAGGCAGATTGCGCTGACACCGATAAACGCCCCTTCGCGCAGGCGCGGGCCGAGGATGTTGTGCCCCTTGGCCGCTTCTGCCGCAGGTGTTCTGGTCCTTGTCATCGGCGTTTGCCACTGGCTGGCACGGCACTGTCCCCGGTTTCATAGCTGCTGGATATTGTGAACGAATTTATCATTTATTTCAAAGGGTTATGCGGATCATTTAGAATTGATCTCGTCTTTGCCGGATACCGGGCTTTACAGTACCATAGTCCGCCCCCAACTCGTGCGGTACACAGCGATCCCGGATTGGGCAGCATTTAACAACAGCGAGCGGGAAATAACCATATGAGCGAGACCAAGCACCACCCCCTGATCATCCTGGGCAGCGGGCCGGCAGGCTATACCGCGGCGATCTACGCCGCCAGGGCAAACCTGCGCCCGGTGGTTATCACCGGGATCCAGCAGGGGGGCCAGCTGACCACGACCACGGAGGTGGAGAACTGGCCCGGTGGCGAGCACGACCTGCAGGGCCCGCAGCTGATGCAGCAGATGCAGGCCCACGTGGAGCGCTTCGACGCCGAGATTGTGTTCGACCATATAGAACAGGTGGACCTCTCCGCCCGTCCCTTTGCCCTCAAGGGCTCCGGCAACTACAGCTGCGACGCCCTGATCATCGCCACCGGGGCAACCGCCCAGTACCTCGGCCTGCCCAGCGAGGAGGCCTTCATGGGCAAGGGAGTCAGCGCCTGCGCGACCTGCGACGGCTTTTTCTATCGCAACAGGAAAGTGGCGGTAATCGGCGGCGGCAATACCGCGGTCGAGGAGGCCCTGTACCTGGCCAATATCGCCTCGGAGGTTACCCTGGTTCACCGGCGCGATGCGCTGCGCTCCGAGAAAGTCCTGCAGGACCGCCTGTTCGCCCGGGAAAAGGAGGGCAAGGTGAAGATCCTGTGGGATCACCAGCTGGACGAGGTGCTGGGGGACGCCAGCGGGGTCACCGGCATGCGGGTACGCTCGGTCAAGACCGGCGCCACCACGGATGTGGACCTGGCCGGTGTGTTTATCGCCATCGGGCACAAACCCAACACCGGCATCTTCGCGGGCCAGCTCGACATGAAGGATGGCTATATCAGCATTCGCAGCGGCACCGAGGGCAATGCCACCGCCACCAGCGTGCCGGGAGTGTTCGCCGCCGGCGATGTCGGCGACCACATCTATCGCCAGGCCGTCACCTCCGCCGGCTTTGGCTGCATGGCCGCGCTGGACGCAGAGAAGTACCTGGACGCGCTCTAGGCATATGCTGCCGCAGCCTCAGCGACACGGCCGGGGCCGCTGACTTGCCGCGCCGGATCCCGTTCCTGGGTCCCGGGGACGAGCTGCCGCCCTCATCGGAGGCCCTGGAGTTCCCCAACGGCCTGCTCGCAGCCGGCGGCGAGCTGACCCCCGGGCGGTTGCTGGCGGCCTACCGGCGCGGCATCTTTCCCTGGTACGAGGAGCCGCAGCCCGTCCTGTGGTGGACGCCCGATCCCCGCTCGGTGCTGTTCCCCGGCGAACTGCACATTTCCCGATCCCTGCGCAAAGTGTTGCGCAGGGACGGCTTCGCGCTGGCGGTGGACACCGCCTTTGCCCGGGTGATGGCCGCCTGCGCAGGGCCGCGCAGGGATACCGACGCCACCTGGATCGGTCGGGAGATGCTGGCCGCATACATCGACCTGCACCGGCGGGGATATGCCCATTCCATTGAGGTGCTCGACGCCGCCGGCGAACTGGTCGGGGGCCTCTACGGCGTGGCCATCGGGGCGGTGTTCTTCGGTGAATCCATGTTCAGCCACCGGGCGGATGCCTCCAAGGTGGCCCTGGTCGGGTTGGTCGACATCCTGCGGCGGGGGGGCTTTGGCCTGATCGACTGCCAGGTGGGCAACCCTCACCTGGAGTCCCTGGGGGCAAGGGATATCGACAGGCTGGACTTCGAAGCGCTGCTTGCCCAGAATACAGTCATTCAAACCGATCCCGGCGCCTGGTCGTTGCCGGGAACTTGTGGAGCGTTGCTGTGACCTCATCAATGCGGGACCTGAAGGTCTATACCACCTATCCGCACAGCTGCAGCTACCTCGAAGAGCAGGAGGCCACCACCCTGTTCGTGGACCCGCGCCAGCCAGTGGACAAATTGCTGTACAGCAAGCTGTCACTGCTGGGCTTCCGGCGCAGTGGCAGTCACATCTACCGCCCCCATTGCACACACTGCGACGCCTGTATCCCGGCCCGCATCCCGGTAGCCAAATTCCAGCCCCGCCGCAGCCAGGAACGCACCCGCAAGCGCAACGATGACCTGCGCGTGCGCCGCACCGACTCGCTGCGCGACCAGGAGGCCTTCGACCTCTACAGCCGCTACATCCGGCTGCGCCACGCCGATGGCGACATGTACCCGCCGGACCGGGAGCAGTACGAGTCATTCCTCAACGATGCCTGGGACTGTACCCACTACTACCGTTTCTATGACGACAAAGCGCTGGTCGCTTTGGCGGTGGTGGACGAATTACAGGATGGCCTGTCCGCTATCTACACGTTTTTTGATCCCGACTGTGACAAGCGCAGCCTGGGCAGCTACGCCATCCTCTGGCAGATCGAGCGGGCCCGGGCCCTGGGGCTGGAGTACCTCTACCTCGGCTACTGGATACGCGGCTGCAGGAAAATGGCCTACAAATCAGACTACCGCCCCCTCGAGCTATACGTTAAGCATCGCTGGACCACCCTGCTCTAGTCGCCCCGAATACCCGAATTTTTACAGTGGCTTTGGCGGCCGCTTTAGGGCAAAATGCGCGACTGTTTTTTCATGAGGGTTGCCACTCAATGGCAAAAGAAGACCAGATCGAAATGGAGGGTGAGGTTGTCGATACCCTGCCTAACACTACTTTTCGGGTTCAGCTGGAAAACGGTCACGTGGTGACCGCGCACATCTCCGGCAAAATGCGCAAAAACTACATTCGTATTCTAACCGGCGACAAGGTCCGGGTTGAACTCACGCCCTACGATCTGTCCAAGGGGCGCATCACCTATCGCGAAAGATAATCTGTCGCGAAAGACAATCAGCGCGAGAGCGGTCCCGCCCTAGCTCTCCTCCAGCTCGGTCTCTACCTGTTCCACCGTCACTTCCAGCTTGTCTTCTGCCTTGTTCAGGCGCACCAGCGCGGTGCCGCCGGACTGGGCCAGTGAACCGAACAGCACCATCTCGGCCAGTGGCTTCTTGATATGTTCCTGGATGACGCGAGCCATGGGCCTGGCACCCATATGGATGTCGTAGCCCTTTTCCACCAGCCACAGGCGAGCGTCCACGTCCACATCCAGGGTCACCCGCTTCTCGTCCAGCTGGCCCTGCAGCTCGGTGAGGAACTTGTCGACCACGGTGAGGATGACATCCTCCCCCAGCGGCTGGAACTGGACAATGCTGTCGAGCCTGTTGCGAAACTCCGGGCTGAACATCCGGTTGATCGCCTCCAGGCCATCCGTGCTGTGGTCCTGGGTAGTGAAACCAATGGTGCGGCGGCTGATCGTCTCGGCACCGGCGTTCGTCGTCATCACCAGGATGACATGCCGGAAGTCCGCCTTGCGGCCGTTGTTGTCGGTCAGGGTGCCGTGGTCCATCACCTGCAGCAGCAGGTTGAAGACCTCGGGGTGGGCTTTTTCCACCTCATCCAGCAATACCACCGCGTGGGGATGCTTGGTGACGGCATCCGTCAGCAGGCCGCCCTGGTCGAAACCGACATAGCCCGGCGGGGCGCCGATCAGGCGGGATACCGTGTGGCGCTCCATATACTCG
>JAOUDU010000676.1 GCA_029859085.1 Gammaproteobacteria bacterium
CTGTTCGGGTTGCGTTGCCGGAGGGTGCGAGCCTGGCCCCCACCGACACTGTGTTCGTGCTCGCCCGCAACGCGGCCTCGGACAGCCGTATGCCGATCGCGGTGCAGCGCCTGCAGGCGAGCCAGTTGCCCGTCACCCTGCGCCTGGACGACAACAATTCCATGGCCGGGCAGAAACTGTCGGCCACCGGGTCGATCCTGGTGGCAGTGCAGGTATCCCCCAACGGAACCCCCGGGGAGGCCGCCGCGACCTGGCTTGGCCAGTTGGGCCCGCTGGCGCCCTCAATGGACCTGTCACCGCATGAAATCCTGCTGCAGCCCCGGGACGGAACCGCAGTGGCCGTCACTGCGGCGCCGGTTCAGGGCGCGGCATCCCCTGGCGTCACGGTGCGAGTGGCGATGCCGGATGGCGCCGCGCTGGCACCCTCTGACACCGTTTTTGTGCTGGCTCGCAGCGCCACCGCCAACAGTCGCATGCCCATAGCGGTGCAGCGGCTGCGCGCTGACCAGCTGCCCGTCACCCTCCGCCTGGACGACAGCAACTCCATGGCCGGGCAGAAGCTTTCTGCCGCCCAATCGGTGGTCGTGGTGGTCCAGGTCTCACCCAGCGGCACTCCCGGGGAGGCATCGGCCACCTGGCTGGGCCAGGCCGGTCCGCTGGCGCCGTCCAGCGACACCTCGGCCCGGGAAATCCTGCTCCAACCCAGGAGCTAGGGGCGGCGGCCGGGGCCGCGCCCGCTGGCAGCAACCATAATTTTTGCATTTGTCGGTAGCAGGCATAGTGTTGCCCTGGCAAAGCCTATACACTACATATTGTGGTCCGGACGCCGGGGCAAATTTCAAAAAAACCGGATTAAATGAATAAAAAACAACAAGTTAAATCTGATAGTTAATGTGATATGCGACTAAAGTCCATCAAGCTGGCCGGTTTCAAGTCATTCGTCGACCCCACGACCGTCAATTTCCCGAGCAATATGTGCGCCGTGGTAGGCCCCAATGGCTGCGGGAAATCCAATGTCATCGATGCCGTGCGCTGGGTAATGGGCGAGAGCTCCGCCAAAAACCTGCGCGGCGAGTCGATGACCGATGTCATCTTCAACGGCTCGGTGAACCGCCAGCCGGTAGGCCAGGCCTCCATCGAGCTGGTGTTCGACAACAGTGACGGCGGCGTGGGCGGCGAGTGGGCCAGCTACGCCGAGATATCCATCAGGCGCCTGGTGACCCGGGACGCCCAGTCAGAGTACTACCTTAACGGCACCCGCTGCCGGCGCCGGGACATCACGGATATTTTCCTGGGCACCGGGCTGGGGCCGCGCAGTTACGCGATTATCGAACAGGGCATGATCTCCCGGCTGATCGAGTCCCGGCCGGAAGACCTGCGGGTATTCATCGAGGAAGCCGCGGGTATCTCCAAGTACAGGGAGCGGCGCAAGGAAACCGAGAGCCGGATGCGGCGCACCACGGAAAACCTCGAGCGCCTGACCGACCTGCGCGATGAGCTCGAACGCCAGCTCCAGCACCTGCAGCGCCAGGCCCAGGCCGCCGAGAAATATACCGAGTTCAAGACCGAGGAGCGCGAGCTGCAGGCACAGTTGCAGGCGCTGCAGTGGCGGGAGCTGGATGGCCAGGTCGCGACCGCCACCCAGGCCATCGGTGAACTGGAAGTGAAGCTCGAAGCGGTGCACGCGGAACACCAGCAGGTGGATACCGCGATCGAGCAGCACCGGGTCGAGCATGCCGACCGCACCGACGCGTTCAACCAGGTGCAGGCCACCTATTACGCCCTGGGCTCGGAGGTCGCCCGCCTCGAGCAGACCCTGAAGCACCAGCAGGAGCGCGGTCGCCAGCTGCGCGAGGACCTGGAGCAGACCGGCACCGCGCTGGGAGAGGCGGAAACCCACCTGGGGGACGACAGCCAGAAACTCGCCAGCTGGGAAAGCGAGCTCGCTGCGATCACACCGGAACTGGGCCTGTTGCAGGAACTGGAGGAGAGTTCCGCCGAGGCGCTGCTGCAGGCAGAGGAGGCGATGCACGACTGGCAACACCGCTGGGACGAGTTCAACCAGCACGCGGCGGAGCCCCGCCAGCAGGCGGAGGTACAGCAGTCGCGTATTCTCCACCTGGAGCAGGTACTGCAGCGGATCCAGGGTCGCACCCGGCAACTGGAGGAGGAGAAGCACAGCCTCGCCCCCGGGCCCGAGGACGGCGAGATAGCGGAGCTGGGTGAGCAGCTGGCGGAACTCGAGCTGGTCATGGCGGAACACGAGGGCCGCGGGGAATCCCTGGTGGACCAGCTCGCGGCGACCCGCGATCGCAGCAACTCGCT
>JAOUDU010000675.1 GCA_029859085.1 Gammaproteobacteria bacterium
CGATTCGAGCTCCCTGTTATTGATAAGTTCAGCGACCGACCGTCCTATGGATCTGGTGCCGGCATAAGCGACTTCGCTGTTGCGCGACTTGCCCGCTTTCTGCAGAGCAGGCTTTTGATCCATTTCACGTTTGCATTGCATTCGCATCACCTGCGGCCGGTACCATTAATACGCTGGAATTAATTGCATGGTAAGGCCTTCGCGTTGCTTGCGACACTGGCTTTATCGAAGTCGTTGGTAAGATCCACGACCTGTTCCATGAAATGCCAGGGCGCGAGCAGCGAGGCCAGCTGAGCCGCACCTACAGGCTCGCTGAAAAGATAGCCCTGCAAAATATATGCCCCATTTGAAACGAGGAAATCAAACTGTTCGGGGGATTCGACCCCTGTCGCTATCAGGCGCAGCTTCATGCACTTTGCCATGGCTATGAAGCCTGTAACCAGGTTGGCGTCAGTTTCACTCTCTCGGGACCTGGCTACAAAATGACGGTCTATCTTGAGCTCATCCAGCGGGAAGCGACTCAGGTAACTCAAGGGGGAATAGCCGGTGCCAAAGTCGTCCATGGATAATCCAACCCCTATTTCTTTCAATTCCTGCAGCGCCCTTATCGTACCGCCGACGTCGGTAATGATTGCGCCCTCCGTCAGTTCCAGTTGCAGGCGGGACGGATCTATTCCGCTAGCCCCCAGTGTCGTTTTAACCATGGAAATAAACTCAGCGTTGAACTGCAGAGCTGAAACATTCACTGTTACCCTGGGCAGTTTGAGACCCATGAGCTCGAACTCGGTCAACTGGCGACAGGTTTCCTGTAATGTCCATCTTCCAAGTTCGCTTATGATGTCCATTTCTTCCGCCAGGGGAATGAATTGTAGCGGCGGGATGAATCCCAGCTCGGGATGATTCCAGCGAAGCAGGGCTTCCGCGCCCACGATTGTTCCGTTGCGTACGTCCACTTGCGGTTGATAGTGCAGAACCAGTTCCTCGCGCAAAACTGCGTTGCGCAAGTCCGTTTTCATTCGAACCTGGTCCATTCGAGGCTCGTCCATATGGTTCTGGTAATAGCTGAATCCGGATTGCCCAAGTCTCTTGGCATAGTACATGGCGGTGTCGGCGGCCCTGATCAATCCCTCCGGGTCCGATGCGTCGCCGGGGGCCAGGGCAATGCCTATACTGACCGAGACACTGACCGGCTGGTTTTCGACAAGAATCGGTTCTGCCAGTTTCTCAATGATCCGCTGGGCCACAACTCCGGCTGACCTGGGTGTTTCCACCTGGCTCAACAGGATAGCGAACTCGTCGCCTCCGAGTCGGGATACATCGACGCGTGAGCCCGACTCAATATTGAAGCCGACCATATCGCTTTCACGAATGCAGCCCGACAGGCGCATCGCAAACTCCTTCAGCAGCGCATCGCCTGTTGTGTGGCCAAAGGAGTCGTTGACCTGCTTGAAATTATTCAGGTCGAGGAACAACAGTGCTATCTGGTCGCCGTTGCGTTGACCAAGGTGCAACACCCGCTCCAGGTAGTCGAGAAAATGACGCCTGTTGGGGAGCGCTGTCAGGCTGTCGAAGTAGGCAAAGTGCCACAGCGCGTCTCTGGACTTCGTTGATTCACGCACTTCATCACCAAGTTCGGTATTGCGACATGACAGCTCTGCCACGCGGCTTTCCAGTTCGGCATTTGAGATGTCGTGATCACTTGAGTTTTGTGCCATTGACGCCTGCTGGTTTACCGCCATCTCGAGTACCTTCGAGATATCTGACAATTCCCCGATGTCTCCGCACTTTGGCGCCGCATCCAGCCGACCGTCCAGTAACTCGGCGGCATAGGCGTTCAACCGCTCTAACGGGTAGGTAAGGCGCCGGATGATCAGGCCGGCAAGCAACACGCTTACGACTACGAGCAGGCCCGTGGTCGATACCAGAGAGACCAGTCCCGGCGCCAGACCAGTCATAAGCTCCCGGTCGTTGATAGCGACATGTAAATAGCCGATAACAACCGGGGAGACCGAGGGTTGCAGTGGTTCATCGACTGAGGGCGACCGGTTTCCAGCAGGCCTGTTTTCGTGCACCTGGCGGCTGGCAAATAATGGCGTGGTGAGATGCGAGAACCGTTCGGAGCCTGGTAACGGGAACAGCCAGATATTGCTCACCGGCCGGCCGAGGCGGTCCAGGCTTATCTCCACCGGGTCGGATGTGGGTGCGCCGTTTCTCAGCGCCGCGAAGCTGGGTGCCGGTCCCGAGGCAGAAGCCGGCTGGCCGCGCCGGATGATGGAGAGACCGCGATCGTCGTAGACCTCGGCATAGGCAATCCCGGCTTGTGGC
>JAOUDU010000677.1 GCA_029859085.1 Gammaproteobacteria bacterium
TGGAGGTGATCTTGTCGATCCCCTCGGTGCCCTGGATGGCTTCCTCGATACGGATGCAGACACCGGATTCCACCTCGGTGGGAGCGGCGCCGAGGTAGGGCACGCTGATCCTTACCGCGTCGACCTCAAGGTTGGGAAATTCCTCCTGGTGTGTCCTGGGCAGCGCCAGCAGGCCGCCGACCACCAGGATCCACATCAGCAGGTTGGCGGCTACCGGGTTGTGGCCGAACCATTCAATCAACCTGCTCACGGGGCGCCGTCCTGCTCGAGCACCGGGTTGACCCGCATGCCCTCGACCACCGTCTGCAGCGGCGAAACGCACACCAGCTCGCCCGCCTCCAGGCCGCCGTCGACCAGCATGTCATCGTGCTCCAGGCGCAGGATCGAAACCTGGCGGAAGTGCAGGCGCTGGTCCGCGTCGATCACCATGACCTGGTTGTTGTCGCGCATCGCGGAGCGCGGCAGGCGGATGATGTTTTCCGCCTTGCGGCCGCGTATCTGTGCCTGTACGAACATGCCCACGGGCAGCGGCAGGGCATCTGCACCATTGCCGTCGGTGCGCAGGCGGGCCACGCCATTGAGCATGCGGGTGCGGGCGTCGAATTCAGCCTCGGCCCGGATCAATTCGCCTTCCCAGAGCAGCCGGGCATTGCCGAAGTCCGCGGCCACGGTGACCGGCGGCCGCAGATTTTCCGGAATCTGGCCGCGGGTGGACAGCGGCAGGCCGAGGTAGACCAGCTGGTCCGCGGCAATCGGCAGGCGCACCTCGACATAGTCGGTGGCGTAAATAGTGCCGATACTCTGGCCGCGGGTGACGAACTGCCCGAGGTCGACCTGCTCGTTGCGCACCAGGCCATCGAAGGGGGCTTTCAGCTCGGTACGCGCCAGGTCTCGCCGGGCCTGGTCCACTGCGGCCTGGCTTTCATTGAAATTGGCCTCCGTCACCCAGGAGGCGCGGCGCACGTTGTCCAGTTGCTGCTGGCTGGCGAGGTTCTTGTCGCGCAGGCTCTGCGCGCGCTGCAACTCGTCCCGGGCGTAATCCTGTTCGACCTCGGCGCGCTTCAGGGCTGCCTCGGCACGGGTCAGGGAAGACCGGTAGTCGGCGTCGTCGATCCGCAGCAGCACATCGTCCCTGGCGAAGGAACCGCCCCCGACCAGGGAGGGGGATATCCATACCGCCCGGCCGGACACCTCCGGTATCAGCTCGCTCTGGCTGCGGGGCTCCACCGTCCCCTGCGAGGTGACGGTGAGATACTCAGCCTTCGGCTCGACCTTGATCACCCGCACGGTGGCGACCAGGGGTGCGTAGTCATCCGGGACGGTCTCCGCCGGGTTGAGGGCAATCAGCGCTGCCAGGCCGACGCCCAACACCAGTATCAGAATGGGGTAGAGCAGTTTCTTGTTCATCGCTTCTCCGGAGCAGGGCGACAGGGTGAAGGTGGAAAACCTGTGGTGACGACCGCGTCCCTAGCGTTTGCCCTTGCGCATGGAAGGGCTGCGGGGCAGGCCATTGTGCTGGGTGGCAAAGGGCCGGCCGCCGGCTTGTTGCGCTGCCGCGGGCACCGCCGGCTGGCGTTTGGCCGGCTGGCGCGGCGGCACCAGGTGCAGCTTGCCATTGCCGATCAGGTCCGCCCTGCCAAGTTTTTTCAGGGCCTGGCGCAGCGCGGGCCAGTTGTCCGGGTCGTGGTAGCGCAGGAAGGCCTTGTGCAGTTGCCGCTGGGACATCTTCTTGACTGTAGGCATTGTGTCGCTGCCGCGGGTCACGCGCTTGAGCGGGTTCTTGCCGCTGTAGTACATAGCGGTGGCGGTGGCCATCGGCGAAGGATAAAACGTCTGCACCTGGTCGGCCCGGAACCTGTTGCGTTTCAGCCACAGGGCCAGGTTCATCATGTCCCGGTCGCTGGTGCCCGGGTGAGCGGCGATGAAGTAGGGGATCAGGTACTGTTCCTTGCCGGCGGCTTTGGAATACTTTTCGAACATCGCGCGGAAGCGCTCGTAGCTGCCGATGCCGGGTTTCATCATCTTGTCCAGGGGACCGTCCTCGGTGTGCTCCGGGGCGATCTTGAGGTAGCCACCCACATGGTGAGTGACGAGCTCCTCGACATAGGCCGGGGTTTCCACCGCCAGGTCGTAGCGCAGGCCCGAGGCGATCAGCACTTTCTTGACCCCCGGCACACTGCGGGCCCTGCGGTACAGGCTTATAAGGGGCGTCTGGTCGGTGTTCAGGTTCTTGCAGATGCCCGGGAACACGCAGCTGAGCTTGCGGCATTTGGCCTCTACCTCTTTGCTCTTGCAGGCCAGCCGCCACATATTGGCGGTG
>JAOUDU010000062.1 GCA_029859085.1 Gammaproteobacteria bacterium
CGGCAAGTGTGGATCAAAATTCCTGCACTGTCCATGAAATTTGCGCTTTGGGCGAATTTTGCGCGCTTTTAGCGACCGTATTGAAGAAGTTAGGTGAATTTTTGTGCGACTAAGTGTGCACTGGGTACATTCCGGGGAATGTGGTGCCCGGGGGCGAAGTTGCCCCCAATTGCCGCGATATGTGCCCTACTGGGTTGCAACGTCCACTTTCTCGGGGGAAATCGCCCTGACGGCCTCCAGCACGGTGTTGCGGGTCAGCAGCTGCGGTAGCAGCAGGGGTTCCAGGCCGGGGTCGGCGGGGTACATCAGGTAGAGCGGGATGCCGTTGCGATTGTACTGGCGCAGGAAGGCGGCGATCTCAGCATCGTAATTGGTCCAGTCCGCCACCATGTACACGATCCCGGCGGCGGCGAAGGCGTCGGTGACCTCATCGGTCAGCAGCACCGTCGATTCATTGGCTATGCAGGTGATGCACCAGTCAGCGGTGACGTCCACGAACACCGGCTTGCCCGCGGCGCGCAGCTCCGCCAGGGCCTGCCGGGACCAGGCCGTCTTGCCGGCGGTGAGCCCGCCGGCGCCGGCGCCGGTTTCGTCCAGCGTGCGCCAGGAGCCGAGGCCGGCGGCCGCCAGGATACAGGCCAGCGCCAGGGCCTTGCCCCAGCCGCCGTAGCGCCACAGCCACAGGCCCATCGCCAGTGCCAGCGCGCCCACCAGTGCTGCGGTCATGGTATTGACGCCGGTCTGCCTGCCGGCGACCCACAGCAGCCAGATGGCGGTGGCATACAGCGGAAACGCCAGCAGTTGTTTCAGGGTCTCCATCCAGGCCCCGGGTTTCGGCATCGTGCGCCGGGCCAGGCCGCTATAACCCAGCAGCAGCAGCGGGGCCGCCATGCCGGCGCCGAGGGCCGCGAATACCAGCAGCGAGATGTAGGGAGGCTGGCCGAGGGCGAATCCCAGGGCGGTCCCCATGAAGGGCGCGGTGCAGGGACTGGCGACCACGACCGCCAGCACGCCGGTGAAAAAAGTGCCGGTGAGGCCGCTGCGGGAGGCGAGACTGCTGCCCGCGTTCATCCAGCTGCCGCCGAATTCGACCAGCCCGGACAGGGACAGCCCCATCGCGACGAACAGGTAGGCGAGGCCGATAACAAAGCCGGGGGACTGCAACTGGAAGCCCCAGCCGATGGCCTGGCCGGCCTGTTGCAGGGTGATCAGGACAGCCGCGACCAGCACAAAGCTGGTCACCACCCCGGCGGCGTAAACCCAGCTGTGCAGGTGGCGGTCGTGCTCGGAGCTGCGGGCGAAGCTGAGCACCTTGAGTGACAGGATGGGAAACACACAGGGCATCAGGTTCAGGATGGCGCCGCCGATGAAGGCCAACAGCAGCATATAGGGCAGGGTCCCGCCAGGGGCATCCTGGGCCCCAACCTCCCCCGCCGCCGCCGCCGCGGCCCGCGGGGCCGGCGCCGCGGTTACCGCGCCAGTGGCGAAGTCGACCCTGAAATACTGGCGCTGGGGCGGGTAGCAAAGGCCGGCGTCGGCGCAGCCCTGTGAGCCCAGTGTCAGGGTGGCATCGGCGGGTACCCGCCCCGGCGCCAGCAGGATATCGGCGTGGTCGTAATACACTTCCACCTCGCCGAAGTATTCGTCCTCCCGCTGCAGGCCGGCGGGGAGTTCAACCGCCAGCGGTACGTCACCCAGGGCGTCAGTGAGGTTGAAGCTGAAACGGTGCCGGTACAGGTAATAGCCGTCGGCGATTTGCCAGTAGACGCGCAGGCTTTTATCCTCGCGCACCTCGACTTCCAGCTGGTAGGCCTCTTCCACGGGCAGGAATTGCGGGGCGGTGGCCGCGGCCCCGAAAGGGGCGGGCGCCGTGCTGCCACCGATCTGGGCATGGACCAGGCAGGTGACCAGAAGTAGCAGGCTGGCAAGCAGCGCTCGCATCAGGAATCCTCGTTGAACCGTAAATGGCGCTGGATTGTAACAGCCTGCAGGCGCTCCCCCAATCCACCGCCATCACTTCGCCGGTCGGTGGTATAGTTATCGGACGCCGGAAGCCGGCGACGGGTTCCCCACTGGAGTGATGAATTGAAGAAATTGTTAATAGCGGCGCTTGCCTCGAGCCTGGCACCACTCGCATCTTTTGCCGCCGACCCGGCGGGCCTCTCGCTGCAGGGCGCCTGGGTGCGGGCACTGCCCCCGGGGCAGCCCAACACCGCGGCCTACCTGACCGCCACCAACAATGGCCCGGCCGCGGTGACCATCGTCGGCGCCTGCTCGGATATAGCCGACGTGACGCAGATCCACACCACCCGGGAAGTAGACGGCCTGCAGCGCATGGAGCGGGTGGGCGAGCTGCCGTTGGCGCCGGGGCAGAGCGCGACCTTCGCGCCGGGGGGAACCCACCTGATGCTCATGGGGCTGGCGCGGATGCCGGTACCGGGTGACCGGGTCCAGCTGTGCCTGGAACTGGCCGGTGATGAGCAGGTGTGCACCCTTGCGGATGTGCGCAAGGACGCCGGGGACGAACAATCACATGAACACCACCAGCATTGACAGGGTATTGCCATGAATGACATGAACGATCTGCCAGCAAACTGGCGCGAAAAGCTCGATGATCTGCTGCCCGGTGGGCGCACGGCCAGCGTGGGCATAACGATTCTCGCCGCATACCTGTTGGTCTGCGTGGTGGTGGGCATGTACTGGAGCATCGCCCCGGCGCCCTTCGATGTGCGCGCGAAGGCCGCGGCCTACGCCGCCGAGGACGGCCGCGAGGTGGTTACCGGCTCGGTGACCACCGCCGCGCTGATGGGGGTGATGGATACCCTGCTGACCAAGCCCGGCGGTTACACCCACAACGATATTTTCCCGCCCGGGGTGTGGCTGGACAATATGCACAACTGGGAGTACGGCGTGCTGATCCAGTCACGGGACCTGGCGCGGGCCCTGCGGGAGGTATTCAGCCGCTCCCAGTCCCAGTCCACCGAGGACGTGGACCTGGTGATGGCCGAGCCGCGCTTCAATTTTGACTCCGACAGCTGGGCGCTGCCCGCGTCGGAGTCCGAGTACCGCGACGGGCTGATGTACGTGCACCGGTATTTCAACCGCCTGTCGGATGTGGAGTCCCCGGATGCCCAGTTCTACGCCAGGGCCGATAACCTGCGCTACTGGCTGACCACCGTGAACACCCGCCTGGGCAGCCTGTCCCAGCGCCTCAGTGCCAGCGTCGGCAAGCGCCGCATCAATACGGACCTGGCGGGTGAGGAGGCGGCTTCCCAGTCCACCAGTGCCCCGAGCGAACTGGAAGTGACCACGCCCTGGCTGGAAATCGATGATGTGTTCTACGAGGCCCGCGGCACCGCCTGGGCGCTGATCCAGTTCCTCGAGGCGGCGGAGGTGGATTTTGCCGACGTACTGCGCAAGAAGAACGCCCAGGTCAGCCTGCAGCAGATTATCCGGGAACTGGAGGGCACCCAGGAAATGGTGTGGAGCCCGATGATCCTCAACGGCAGCGGCTTCGGCGTGATGGCCAACCACTCCCTGGTGATGGCGTCCTACATCAGTCGCGCCAACGCGGCCATTATCGACCTCAGGGACCTGCTGTCGCAGGGTTAATTCTTGCTGTCGTAGCGCAGGCGGGTACCGGTTTCCAGGGACAGGCGGATTTCCGCGGCGCTCAATGCCGCCGGGAAATAGGTGCCGGACAGCTTGGCATCCAGCAGGCTGGCCCCCTCCAGGTTGGTTTCGCGGAAATCGATGCCGCTCAGGTCGCAGTTGCGGAAGTAGGAATTGCTGAAGTCCAGGCCCCTGGCATTCATATTGCGCAGGTCCCGCCCCCGGTAGTCGCCGCTCTTCAGTTCGCCGGTATCCAGCTTGTCGCGCTGCTCGTTGAAGCCCTTGATGTCCTCGGTGCGCAGGAGCTGGTATAAGGGGTCTTGCTTGATGACGGGCTTTTCCATTCGCGTACCTTTCAAATTCTGATCTGCAAATTCTGATCTGGAGTGTCCCCGCTGGGGGCTGCTAGCTTAAGCTACCCCGGGGCCCAAGCCTAGTGTAACGCACCGTACCGCCCCATCGTCTGATCAGCCAGGGACCCAGGTTTGACCATGCAAACCTTCGAAGGTTTTCTCCTCACCCGCAACTGGCGCGATACCCAGGGCGGGATCGAGCTCGAGTACTGGTTTGCCACCGACAGCGGCCCCCTGTGCGCCGTGGTCCGGGGCGAGCGCAGTGTCTTTTTCCTCGAGCAGCGCCAGCTGGATGCTGCCCGGCCCCTGCTCGATGCCGAGCCGGGGCTGGAACTCAAGCCGGTGGGATTGCGCAGTTTCTCCCTGCAGCCGGTGGCGGCAGTCTACTGCCCCTCCTATCGCCAGGCCCGCCGCCTGGCGGACGCCCTGCGCGGCCTCGGCCTGGAACCCCTCGAGGCCGATATCAACCCGGCGGACCGCTTCCTGATGGAGCGTTTCGTGATGGGCTCCGCGGTCCTCCAGGGCGAAGCCCGCCAGCTGGGCCGCCATATCCTGCTGGACAACCCGGCGCTGAAGGCGGCGGACTACCGGCCCGCCCTGAAGGTGGTGTCCTTCGATATCGAGACCGCGATGGAGGGCCTGCAGCTCTTCTCCATCGGCGTGCACGGGGTCGCCGGCGGGGAGCAGACCCGGCGGGTATTCATGGTGGGCGCCGGCGCGCCGCAGGATTTCGTCCAGGCCTGCGCCGGGCAGGAGGAGGCGCTGCAGGCTTTCCTGGACTGGCTGGCGGACTACGACCCCGACGTGCTGATCGGCTGGAACGTGGTGAACTTCGATACCTGGTACCTGCAGCGCCTGGCGGACCAGCTGGGCCGGCGCCTGGTGCTGGGGCGGGACCGGCGGGCGGTGCACTGGCGCGAGCTGGATGACGACGGCGAGCGGCGCACCGCCCAGTGCCCGGGCCGGGTGATTCTCGATGGCATCGAATTGCTGCGGGCCGCCTTCTACCGGTTCGAGAGTTTCGCCCTGGAAAACGTCGCGCAGGAGCTCCTCGGGGAGGGCAAGCTGCTGCACGGCAGCGGCCGGGGGGAGGACATCGCCCGGCTGTTCCGGGAGGACAAGGGCCAGCTGGCGGCCTATAACCTGAAAGACTGCGAGCTGGTGTCGGAGATTTTTGAGCGCACCGCCCTGCTGGATTTCGCGATCGCCCGCACGGTGATGACCGGCCTGAATATCGACCGGATGGGCGGTTCGGTGGCCTCCTTCGACAACCTCTACCTGCCGCGATTGCACCGCAGCGGCTTCGTCGCCCCCAACGCCAACCCCGATCACAGCGCCAGCCCCGGCGGCTTCGTGCTGGATTCCACCCCGGGGCTTTACGACCATGTGCTGGTGCTGGATTTCAAGAGCCTGTACCCCAGCATCATCCGCACCTTCCGTATCGACCCCCTCGGACTGGCCCTCGGCGTGGGGGGGGAACTGGCCGCCGCGGACACGGTGCCGGGTTTCCTGGAAGCGCGCTTCGCCCGGCAGGGGCATATCCTGCCCGGGCTGATCCAGCAGCTGTGGCAGCAGCGGGACGAGGCAAAGAGGGCCGGTGACGCGCCCCTCTCCCAGGCCATCAAGATCATCATGAACAGTTTCTACGGCGTGCTGGGCACCCCCGGCTGCCGCTTCTTCGATGCGCGCCTTGCCAGTTCGATCACCCTGCGCGGCCACCAGATTCTCAATCGCACCCGCGACTATATCGAGCAGGCGGGGCACCGGGTGATCTACGGCGACACCGACTCGGTGTTCGTCTGGATCTCCGAAGCGCGGGATGACGAGCAGGCCGTCGCCGCGGGGAACCGGCTGCAGGGCGACCTGAATGCCTGGTGGCGCCGCACCGTGGAGGCGGAGTTCGGCCTGGAGAGTGTGCTCGAAGTGGAGTTCGAGACCCATTTCAAGCGCTTCCTGATGCCCACCGTGCGCGGCTCCGACAAGGGCAGCAAGAAACGCTATGCGGGGGTGGTGGCCGGCCCGAAGGGCGACCGGCTGGTATTCAAGGGCCTGGAAAACGTGCGCACCGACTGGACCCGTGTCGCCCGGGAATTCCAGGAGGAGCTCTACCGCCGTATTTTTGTGGGGGAACCCTTCGCGGACTATGTGCGCCAGGTCACCGCCGGGGTGCGGGCGGGGGAGAGGGATCAGCAATTGGTGTACCGCAAGCGCCTGCGGCGCCGGCTGGATGATTACGAGCGCAACGTACCGCCCCATGTGCAGGCCGCGCGACTGTGCGCCGAGCGCGGGTTGCCGGTGCCGTCCCGGGGCAGTTGGGTGGAGTATGTGATTACCACCGCCGGCGCGGAACCGGTGGGGAAGCCGCTGGCGCCACTGGATTACCAGCACTACGTGGACCGCCAGCTGGAGCCGGTGGCGGACGGCATCCTGGGTTTTGTCGGCAGCTCCTTCCGCGCCCTGGTCGACAAGCAGATCGACCTGTTTTAAACCATTGACAAGCGCCGGTGGGGGGCGACTGTCCCTGTCTTTCGCTGGGGTTTTCCGCGTTTTTCTTGTATCTGGCGCGAGGGCACTCGATAATCCCCCGCCTCTCGCAAGGAAACGCCCTATGTCGACGCCCATCAAATGTTTCACCCGGATTGTACTGGCCGGTACCTGCGCCCTCGCGCTGTTCGCCTGCAGCATCAACTCCGAAGTCACCAACAGTTACGTCGATCCCGCATTCAAGAAGCTGGACCTGCACGGCGTGCTGGTGGTGGCGGTGGCGAAGGAGCCGGACAAGCGCATCGAGTTTGAGGACACCTTTACCAAAGCGCTCAAGCGCCGCGGCGTCGATGCCGTGGCCAGCCACACCCTGGTGCCCGGGCAAAAGGCCAAGGCGGAGGAGATCATCGCCGCCGCCGAAACAGCCAAGCTGGATACGATCCTCGTCACCCGCTATGTCGGGGAGAAAGTCGATGATGTTTACCACCCCGGGGCGATTTACTACCAGGTCACACCGGCCTACAGCCCCGGCTACCACGGCAATTTCGGCGGTTTTTATGGCCACGCGACCGAGGTGGCCTACCAGCAGCCGGTGTGGACGGCCAATGTCAGCCACGCGATGATATCGGACCTGTACGTGGCCAGGACCCAGGCCCGCGTCTGGCAGGCGGTGTCGGAAACCATCGAGTCGAGCAGTACCAGCCAGGTCATCGATGACGCCATCGATGCCCTGATAGGCAACCTGAAGGAGAAAGGGTTGCTGAACTAGTTGATTCGGTCGAATGAATACCCGATAAAGCGGGGCGCCTTCGACCCTACAAATTTCGGCTGATACAACCGGGCCGTTGCTGGATGCGCAAGGGGTAAGTCAATCTCCGAAAAATTCCGCCCGCAGTGCGGGGTAGTGCGCGGCGGGCAGGCGCGGCCCGTAGTGGGCGACGATCCTGCCGGCGGCCAGGCTGGCGAAGCGGCCCGCCGTGGCGAAGTCCTCACCCCGGGTAATCGCGTACAGGAAGGCCCCGGCGAACATATCGCCGGCGCCGTTGCTGTCCACCGCCTGCACCCGGTGGGGCGGGATGTCCACCTGCTCGCGACCGTCGAACGTGATGGCGCCCTCGGCGCCGCGGGTGATGACAAAACTCCTCGCGATGCGCTTCAGCTTTTCGATGGCCACCGCCAGGGAGTCGGTCTCACCCCACTGCAGGGCCTCGGCCTCGTTGCAGAACACCAGGTCGAGGCCGCTGCCGACGATGCGCGCCATGCCCTCACGGAAAAATTCCACCATTCCCGGATCGGAAAAACTCAGGGCGGTTTTCACCCCGGCTTCCTCCGCGAGTTCCCGCGCCCTCACCGCGGCCGCCAGCCCGGTGGAAGAGGTGACCAGGTAGCCTTCGATGTAGAGGTATTCCGAGGCGGCGATGGCAGCTGCGTGCAGTTCCTCCACCGACAGGGTCTCGCTGATCCCGAGGAAGGTATTCATGCTGCGCTCGGCATCCGGCGTGATCAGCACCAGGCACTTGCCGGTGGTGCCCGCGGCGCGACCGCCACCGAGGCAGTGATCCACACCGGCGGCCTCCAGGTCCGCCAGGTAGATGTCGCCGTCCCGGTCGGCGGCCACCTTGCAGGACATGAAGGTGGGGCCGCCGAACTGGGCGGTGGCGATCATCGAGTTGCCGGCACTGCCGCCGCTGGCGTGGCTGGCCTTCACCATGTGACCCTGCAGGTGGGCCAGCAGCTCTGCCTGCCGCGCTTCGTCCACCAGGGTCATCATGCCCTTGTCGACACTCATCTGCGCGAGGTCCTCGTCCTGCACCTTGATCTCGGTATCCACCAGCGCCGCGCCGATACCGTATGCCACGTATTTCTTCATGGGGGTTTGCCTGTCCTGTCCGGTAAGCCGGCTATTATCCCTATCTGCCGGCGGATTTAAACCGCTGCATGAAGATACCGTTGGTTCAGGCCTGGTGCGCCAGGCCGTCCGCCACGTGATGTGACCAGGCGGCGATCGCCACCGAGGGCGGCGCTCCCACCGCCGCGGGCAGTGCGGCGCCGTCGGTAATGAACAGGCCCGGGTTGCCGTAGACCTCGCCCCGGTGATCCACCACGCCGTATTGCGGATCCGGCCCGAGGCAGGCGCCGCCCCACTGGTGCACGGTAAACGGCTTGGGCAGCGCGCGCACCGGTTCGCCGCTTTCACTTTCCAGCAGATCGAAGCCCCTGCGGATATCCCCGAACAGGGGCTCCTGGTGTTCGTCGTAGTGCACCGTCAAGCGCTCGCGCTCGAAGCCCGCAGAGGCTTTGCCGCTATCGGTCCCCATGCCGTAGATGAATATCCAGCGCGCCAGCCGGCGCTTCACGAATGCCGGCAGGGGCAGGGAATCCAGGCCGGGGAAGCCCCCCATGCCGAACTCGGGGCCGTCAATGCCGCTCACCGCGAACGAGCCGATGGAGGGGGTCGAGCTGAAGCTGGACCAGGCGCCGGGCTTTCTCATCCAGGCGCCCATCAGGTCGCAGTTGGCGCCGAAGCGCCGTCCCAGCGCCGGCATCGGCGCCAGCCCGCCGGGTGACCGGCTGCCAGCGAACAGCAGGCGCAGGGTGTTCATGGTACCGGCGGCCAGTACCACCCGCCGGGCCTGTACCAGCTCCGGCCTGCCGGTTGCCAGGTCGGTGAAGTGCACCCGGTAGCCCTGGCTGCCGCCGCCAGCGATCGGCTCTATCCGGCTGACCTCGCACAGGTCCCGCACCGTCGCGCCCCGGTCGAGCACCGGCCCCAGGTAAATGAAATCCGCCGACGCCTTGGCGCCGCCCCGCGAGCCCAGGAAACTGTCGCCATCGAAGGCGCAGTAACGGCGCTCGATCCCGGCATCGGTGGTGATCACCCGCCCGGCCTCGGCGAGGGTGCGAGGCAGCAGCATTGCCATGTCGGGCTGCTGCGCGGCGGGCCCACAGCGGTTGCCCGCCTGCGTGGGGAAATGGGTCCAGATGGAATTCGGCAGGTGAAGGTCCGGCGTAAATGGCGTGGCGCCCAGGTCGGTGAGGATCTTCGGGTAGTAGGCCTCGATGCCGGCGGCATCCAGT
>JAOUDU010000678.1 GCA_029859085.1 Gammaproteobacteria bacterium
TGGCGACGCACCGCCTCCCGCAGGGCGGTGTCGGTGGCGTAGGCGTTGTAATCCAGCAGGAGGCTGGACTGGTTGAGCACCTCGTGGGTCAGGGCGAGGTGCTCGACGGAAAACGTGCCGGTGGCTTCACTCATGGCTGTGCGCTCCAGGCTGTTGCAGATAAGGGTTACATCAAAATCTTGGCCGCTTGACGGCCGGGTCGAGCGTATTGAACAGCAGCACCCGGGTGGCGCCTGCGAACAATGCCCGGTGGAACATGAGCTGTTCCCCTAACAAATTGCCGGGGCGAATCATGATAGCGACTCCCGGCGCCCGCGCAAGGCAGTTGAACCGCTAGCGGGCTAGTCGGGTTCCTCGGCCTCGCGCAGGCGCTCCTGCCTGGCCGCCTCTTCCGCCAGTGCCGCCTTGATTTCCAGCAGGACACCGTCTACATCCGCCGCCGCCAGGTCCTCCTCGAACAGGCCGGTCAACCCGGTTTCGGGCTGCAGCTCTCCCTCTTCATACAGGGCCCACATTTCCTTCGCGTAGCGGGTGTGCTGCAGCTCGGGGGCAAACAGGGCGTAATAGCTGGTGATCTTGTTGACGTCCCGGGCAAACATCTCCCGGGCATTGTTATTGGCCGCCGCATCAACCGCCTGGGGCAGGTCGATGATGACCGGGCCGTGCTCATCCACAAGCACATTGAACTCCGACAGGTCGCCGTGGACCAGGCCGGCGCAGAGCATCAGCTGGATGTAATGCATCATCAGGGCGTGGTCTTCCCGGGCCTGCTCCGCGGACATATCGACTTCTGCCAGCCGCGGCGCCACCTCACCCTCGCCGTCGGTCACCAGCTCCATCAGCAGCACGCCGTCAAAACAGCCGTAGGGCTGGGGTACCCGCACACCGGCGCGCGCTACCCGGTACAGCGCATCCACCTCGGCGTTCTGCCAGGATTCCTCCATCTGCTTGCGGCCGAACTTCGAACCCTTTTCCATGGCCCGGGCCCGCCGGCTGTTTTTCTCCCGCCGACCCTCCTGGTACTTTGCCGCCTGCTTGAAGCTGCGCTGGGCCGCCTCCTTGTAGACTTTCGCGCAGCGGGTTTCCTCGCCACTGCGAACCACGTAGACAGTGGCCTCCTTGCCGCTCATCAGCTGGTAGAGGACCTCGTCGATCAGTCCGTCCTCGTACAGCGGCATCAACCGGGCAGGAATCTTCACAGGCGCCTCACAGCTTGCGCACCTTGAACTTGCGCCCCTTGATCCTGCCGTTGAGCAATCGACCCAGGGCGGTGTCCGCCTGTTCGCCGGCGATGGCCACATAGCTGGCGTTGTGCATGACATCGATCTTGCCTACCGCCTTGACGTCGATACCCGCCTCACCGGTGAGCGCCCCCAGAATGTCCCCCGGGCGCACCTTGTCCTTGCGACCTCCGGCGATACACAGCGTGACGAATGCAGGTGGCGGCATCCGGTCCCGGCTCCAGTCAATGGTCTCGATTGCTTCGAAGCTGATCGGGCGCTGCTGGAAATCCCCGATGCTTTCCACCCGGTAGCGCTCGGCCCCGGTGAAAATACTCAGTGCCAGCCCGCCCTTGCCCGCGCGCCCGGTGCGGCCGATTCGGTGCACATACACCTCGGGCGTGCGGGGCAACTCGAAATTGATGACTGCCGGCAGGTCATCGATATCCAGCCCGCGTGCGGCCACATCGGTGGCCACCAGCACACGGCAGCTCTGCTGCCTGAACTGCACCAGTACCTGGTCCCGGTCGCGCTGCTCCATGTCACCGTGCAATGCGGCAGTGCCGATTCCCTGCCGGCCCAGGTGATCGCAGACATCGCGCACCATCTGCCTGGTGTTGCAAAACACCACGGCGGCTTCCGGCTTGCAGTGCGTCAGCAGTTTCACCAGCGCGTCGAACCTGCCTTCGGGCTGGCAGATATAAAACTGCTGGTCGATCTGCAGGCTCTGGTGCATGGCCTCAACCGCCACCCGCTCGGGTGACTTCTGGAAGCGCCTGCTCATGACCTCGATATCGTTGGGAAAGGTGGCCGAGAAAAACAGGGTCTGGCGCTCAGTCGGTGTCTGCTGGATGATGGCATCGATATCGTCGATGAAACCCATCTCCAGCATCCGGTCGGCCTCGTCCAGCACCAGGCAATTCACCCGGGACAGGGACAGGGTATTTTTGCGCAGGTGGTCGCTGATGCGTCCTGGCGTGCCCACCACCACGTGCGCGCCGTGCTCGAGGGAGCCGATTTGCGGCCCGATGGACTGGCCGCCGCAGAGGGTGACCACCTTGATATTCTGCCGGTAGCGGGCCAGCCGGCGAATCTCG
>JAOUDU010000680.1 GCA_029859085.1 Gammaproteobacteria bacterium
GAGCTGCACACCAGGATACTGGATGTCACCCGGACCGAAACCTTCCCCGGCCTGGTCGACGACATCGTGAACGAGACCGGCCGCATCGATGTGCTGGTGAATAATGCGGGGATAATCCACCCCGGCGCCTGGGAAGACCTTACCGAAACCGCCGCCAGGGAAGTGATGGAGACCAATTTCTTTGGCCCGATGTTCCTGTCCCGCGCCGTGCTGCCACAAATGCGCAGCCAGGGCGGCGGCTGTATCATCATGATCAGTTCCCTTTCCGGCCTGGCGGGCCTGGCCGGCGACGTGGCATACACCGCGAGCAAATTCGCCCTGGAGGGGGCAACCGAGGCCCTGCGCCACGAGGTCGATCGCTGGGGCATTCGCGTCGCCCTGGTCGAGGCGGGGCAATACGCTACCGACCTTTTCAGTGGCAAGGACGAACTGCCACAGGACTACCCGCCCGACTCCCCCTACCGCCCCCTGGTGACCAGCAAGCTGCGCGAATTGCGGGACGGCAAGCCCAGGGCGATGCCCGCGGCCAACGTCGGTGACCTGCTGCCGCACATCGCCGATTCCGACGGCAGCCAGTTGCGATGGGCGGCGGACGACGTGGCCCGGCATGTGCTGCGCATGGCCCACGGACTGAGCGACAGCGAGCGGGATGCCTTCCTGCGCGGGGCCAGCGGCAGCGACTGGTGGAGCCGTGGTGAAACGCGGCCCGACACCGCCGGGAGCGACGATTAGCGTGAGTGCCACCACCCTCGTCCGACTCGCCCACGTTTGCATAGAAACCACTGACCTGGGCGCCAGTGAAACTTTTTACCAGCAGCTGGGCGCCCGGCGCCGGTTCGAGTTCCGCAACAGGCAGGACCTGCTGATTGGCATGTACATGTACTTCGGGGAAGACAGTTATATCGAGCTCGTGCTGGTGGCGGAGCCGCGACCCGAGGGGGCAGTGAACCACTTCGCGCTGCAGGTGACTGACATCGATACCGCCTATGGTACGCTGGCGGCGGCCGGCATCGAAGTGACCCCAAAAGAGCTCGGCGTGGATCACACCTGGATGGTTACCTGTCGTGACCCCAACGGCATATTTATTGAACTTCATCAGTACACCGATGACAGCCTGCAGCGCCGGGGCGGGACTTGCTGCATTGACTACAGACCTTGAAAATAACGGAACACAGCTATGTCCCTGATACCCGGCGATAACGTATTTGCCCTGGGCGCAATTCTGTTCGGGCTGGCCTGGCTCGGCTTCTGGATCGACACCAACGCCATCGGCAAGAAAACCTCAGGGGTGGTCTGGGTGCTCTGCGCCGCCATGCTGCTGTCCAATACCGGCATCATCCCCCTGGCCGCCCCGGCCTACGACTTTGTCGGCGGCTCCCTGGTACCGCTGGCCATTCCCCTGTTGCTGCTCAAGGGCGACCTGCGCAAGATATTCAGGGAGAGCGGCAGGGTGATGATTTCTTTTATGATCGCCTCTGCCGCCACGATCGCCGGGGTGCTGGTCGGGTTTTCGCTGCTCGACCTGGGCGACATCGGACCGAAGGCTGCGGGCGTGTATACCGGTGGCTGGATCGGGGGGGCCGTCAATTTCCTGGCCGTGTCCCAGGCGGTGGAAATGACACCGGCGGAATTCAGCGTGGCCATCAGCGCCAGCAGTGTGGTGAGTATAACGGCCCTGATGTTGTTGATCGTCATCCCGTCGGTCAGGGCCATCACGCGCTTTTTCCCCGAGTACGAGGCCAGCCAGTCCGCGGCCGCAAAACTGCAGTCAACCGAGGCGGCCCTGCCGGGCTTCCGCCTCACCCATATCAGCGGGGCGATCGGGCTCAGTTTCGCCATCTGCGCACTGTCCGGCTGGCTGGCGGAACTGCTGGCCATGACCCAGTACAACATCCTGTTTATCACCGTCGTGACAATAGCGGTTGCCAATTGTTTTCCCAGGATCATGCACCGGCTCGAAGGTGATTTTGAGGTGGGCATGCTGCTGATGTACCTCTTCTTTGCCGCCGTTGGCGCCGGCACGGATGCGATGGCCTTTGTCTCCAGCGCAGTGGACCTTCTCGTGTTCGGCATGATCATCATCCTGGTGCACCTCGCCCTGGTACTGGTGGCGGCGCGCCTGCTGAAGATACGGCTGGACGAGGCGATCGTGGCCTCGGGCGCCGCACTGGTGGGCCCGGCGGTGACGGCGGCCATCGCCATTTCCAAGGGCTGGAAAGACCTGGTCACCCCCGGGATCATGTGCGGTATTTTCGGCTACGTCATCGCCACCTTTATCGGTGTCCTCGTGACCAGACTGCTCAGCTGA
>JAOUDU010000679.1 GCA_029859085.1 Gammaproteobacteria bacterium
GGCGATGAGCCTGGGGGTAGAACCCCCGCGGGAGGGCGTGATGGACGAGCCGCCGCGGCGGCACGATACCCGCATCCTGTCCATACCGAGGTTTGTCCGCCTGTTCATCTACGGCCTGACCATGGCGGTGGGCACGCTGGGCGTCTTCCACTACGGCCAGCCCGAAGGGGAGACCTACGCCCTGACACTGGCGTTTACCACGTTCGTATTCTTCCAGTTCTTCAACATGTTCAACGCCCGGGCGGAATTCGGCTCCGCATGGAACCGCAACCTGTTTCACAACCGCTGGCTGTGGATCTCGCTGGGCGCGGTGGTGGCGCTGCAGGTGCTGGTGGTGAACTGGGGCCCGGCCCAGCTGATTTTCCGCACCACCGACCTGACTCCCGCCGACTGGGGCCTGGCGGTGCTGGTGGCCTCCAGCGTGCTGCTGCTGGATGAGTGTCGCAAGCTGGCGTGGCGGCTGCTGGCCAGGGTTTCCGGGTGAACCGAAGATGACCCCGGAAGAATTCCGCAAGGCGGGCCACCAGCTGATCGACTGGATCGCCGACTACCGCCAGCGCATTCCCGAACTGCCGGTGAAAGCAAGGGTGCAGCCCGGCGAGGTGCGCGCCGCGCTGCCCGGGCAACCCCCCGGGGGCGCGGACCAGTTCAGCGCCCTGCTGGCGGACCTGGACCGGGTGATCGTGCCCGGGGTCACCCAGGTGCAGCACCCGATGCACTTCGGCTGGTTCCCCTCCAACGCGGCGCTGGCCTCGGTACTGGGGGATATCGCCAGCTCCGGCATGGGCACCCTGGGCATCTCCTGGGAGAGCTGCCCCTCCCTCACCGAGCTGGAAGAAGTGGTGTGCGACTGGATGCGCCAGCTCACCGGCCTCAGTGACCAGTGGCGCGGCACCATCCACGATACCGCCTCCACCGCCTGCGTCACCGCGATGATCCTGGCGCGGGAGCGGGCCAGCGGCTTCAGCAAAAATGGCGCCGGGCTGCAGGGCGTGCCAGCGCCCCTTGTCGTCTACAGCACCGCCCAGGCCCACTCCTCCATTGCCAAGGCAGTGCAGCTGGCGGGCTTCGGCAACGACAACCTGCGCTTTATCGCGGAGGACCCTTACACAAGGGCGATGCTGCCGGAAGCGCTGGCGTCGGCCATCGAGCAGGACCTGGCCGCGGGCAATATCCCCGCCGCCATCGTCTGCTCCGTGGGGGCTACCGGCACCACGGCGATGGACCCGGTGGCGGCGATCGCCGCCATCGCCGGGCGGCAAAGCATCTGGCTGCACGTGGACGCGGCGATGGCGGGCTCCGCGATGCTGCTGCCCGAGTGCCGCCACCTGTGGCAGGGAGTGGAGCAGGCGGATTCCCTGGCCTGGAACCCGCATAAATGGATGGGCACCATCCTCGACACCGCCCTGTTCTACGTCCGCGACGTGGCGCACCTGGAGGCGGTGATGTCGACCAACCCGTCCTACCTGCGCTCGGCCGCCGACGGCCGGGTCACCCAGTACCGCGACTGGGGCATCCCGCTGGGCCGGCGCTTCCGGGCTCTGAAGCTGTGGTTTCACCTGCGCCTGGACGGGGTCGACGCAATCCAGGCGCGACTGCGGCGGGATCTCGACAACGCCCGCTGGTTTGCGCGGCAGGTGGAGGCCGCCGAGGGCTGGGAGGTGCTGGCACCGGTCCCGCTGCAAACCGTGTGCATCCGCCACGTGCCGACGGACGAACAGGGCCAGCCCCTGGCGGGGGACGCGCTGGATGCCCACACCCTGGGCTGGCTGGCGCGCATCAACGATTCCGGCGCCGCCTTCATGTCGCCGTCGATCCTGGACGGGCGCTGGATGGTGCGGGTGTCAATCGGGGTGGAGGATACCACCCGGGAGCATGTGGAACGGTTGTGGGCGCTGTTGCAGAGGGAGGTTCACAAACCATGATGAATCCACGGACCGTGCAGTCCGCCGCAGACGCCAGGAAAATTGTCGAGGAACGCGGGCTCGAGCATATCAAGATTGGCCTGCATGACATCGACGGCGTCCTGCGCGGCAAGTACATCGACAGGGGGAAGTTTTTTTCCGCCCTCGATAACGGCCTGTCGTTCTGCGATGTGGTGCTGGGCTGGGATTCAAACGACCAGCTGTACACCAAACCGGGCGTAGCCTTCACCGGCTGGCATACCGGCTACCCCGATGCACCGGTGCGCGTACTGCCCGCCACCTGCAGGGATATCCCGTTCGAACCCGGCATGCTGCTGTTCCTCTGCGAATTCGAGGGCAAGGCGGCGACGATATGCCCACGGAACCTGCTGCACCGCGTCCTT
>JAOUDU010000063.1 GCA_029859085.1 Gammaproteobacteria bacterium
AATTGCTCATTTCAGGCTCCGGATGGTTTGCTGTTGGGATGCGGATAAAAGGGTGCCCCCTTGATGAACAGGCGCAGCGCCTGCCAGTAAATCGCCAGGGCTATTTTGGCGGTTATCAGCGGGTAGCGCCACAGGGTGCGGTTGAGATTGGTCGCGGTCATCTCCCGGGCGGAGAGGGCCAGGCTGGCGTCAAATACCTTCCTCCCCCCGGCGCTGTTGGCCAGGTGCAGCACCAGGCGGTGGTCGGGGGTACTGCTGCGCCAGTGATAGCGCATCTCCATCGGGTTGAAGGGCGACACATGGAACTGCTTGTCAAACTCGGTGCGCAGCCAACGGCCCTGTTCCGGACCGGGCAACACGTAACTGTGGCGTTCATTCCAGGGCGTGTTGTTGACTTCCGCCACCAGGAATTCCAGCCGGGACTCGTCCTCGCTGAAGCAGTAGTAGCAGGCGATCGGGTTCATGCTGATGCCGAAGTAGCGCAGGTTGGCCAGCAGGTAGATGGGGCCGCGATGCTCTGTGCCCGTCTCCTCCAGGATCCGCCGCCGCACCTCCTGCTGCAGGGGCAGGTGCGGGTCACCCAGGAAATCACTGCGCCTGAACTCGGCCGGTGCCCGGCCCCGGGCCGACCAGAGCAGGTGGCGGTCGAACAGCTCCGGCAGCTCGTCCAGGCAGATGTAGGGCATGAAGACCCGGTAGCTGAACTCATGCGACTTCGGGTGCAGGCGCCGGTGCCTGACCACGCCCTCGTACAGCCTCGATCTCATGCGGCGGCCCGTTTCCGCTGCCCGAGGGCGTCGGCCACCCGCAGCGCGCTTACCACCCCGTCCTCATGGAAGCCGTTGTGCCAGTAGGCGCCGCAGAACCAGGTATTGCGCTGGCCGTTGATCTCCTGCCAGCGCTGCTGGGCGGCGATACCGGCGATGGAAAACACCGGGTGGTCATAGCTGAACCGTCCCAGGATCTTCACCGGGTTGATGGCGGCACTGTTGTTGAGGGTTACGCAAAATGTCTCCGGCGCGGTCAGCCCCTGCAGGATATTCATGTTGTAGGTTACCACCGCCCGCTCCTGGCCTGTACCCAGCGAGTAGTTCCAGCTGGACCAGGTTTTGCGGTTGCGCGGCAGCAGGCGGGTGTCGGTATGCAGCACCACGTCGTTGGACTGGTAGGGCAGTGCGCCGAGCACTTCGCGCTCTGTGGGGCTGGGCTCGTCCAGCAGCGCCAGGGCCTGGTCGGAATGGGTTGCCAGTACCACCTGGTCAAAGGGCAGCCGGCGCCCGTCGGCCATTACCAGGATGACCTGGTGGGGCTGGCGCTGCACCCGCTCCACGGCGCAGCCGGTGAAGATGCGTCGCTCGAAGCGCTGGCACAGGGGGCGAAGGTACTCTCTCGAGCCCCCCTCGATAACCCGCCACTGGGGGCGGTCCTGCACTGACAACAGGCCGTGGTTGCGGAAAAAACGCAGGAAGAAACTCAGCGGGAAGTCGAGAATGGTGGCGCAGTCAGCGGACCAGATCGCCGAGCCCATCGCGGTGAGGTACTGCCGCGTGAACGCTTCGCCATAGCGGTTGCGTTCCAGGTACTCCCCCAGGGTCTGGCTGTCGCTGACCCTGCCGGCGTCCAGGTCCGCAACCGATTCCTTGTTGAAGCGCAGGATGTCCCTGACCATGGAAATGAAGCGCCAGGACAGCAGATTGCGCCGCTGGGCGAACAGGCTGTCGAGGTTGGTGCCGGAATATTCCAGTCCGGATCGCTCGTCCCGGACGCTGAACCCCATGGACGTGGGCTTGCTGCCGACGCCCAGGCTGTCCATCAGCGCGATGAAATTGGGATAGGTCCAGTCGTTGAACACGATAAAACCCGTGTCGATGGCGTAGTGGCGCGTGCCCAGCTTCACGTCGACGGTTGCGGTATGGCCCCCGACCTGGCGGCCCGCCTCGAATACGGAGACCTCGTGGGCAGTACTCAGGTAATGGGCGCAGCTCAGGCCGGATATGCCGGACCCTATGACAGCAATTCTCACTATGCCGGTCTCCCTGGCGGTGGCGATGGTCCCGGGAAGGCGCCAGCGCAGTTCATTGTTGCCGTTGTTACGTCCCCGTTGCCCGATCGGATCTGCCGGAGTTTATTGCAAAGCCGGGTGATCCGCCCTCTCGCCGGCGGCGTATACTCCCCCGAAACCACCTTATTAGACGAGAGAAAAAAAGCAAGTGGCAGAGATTCCAGACGGGACAAGAGGCGATCCGCAGGAACTGGCGGGGCGCCGTACGGATGAGTGGAGCGAATGCCTGGTCCTGATTGCCGCCAACCAGGACCGGGCGGCATTCACCCGGTTTTTCCGGCACTTCGCCCCGCTGATCAAGGCTTTCGCCCTGGCGGGATCGAGCCTGTCGGCCTCGCTGGCGGACGAGCTGGTGCAGGAGGTGATGCTGAAGGTGTGGCAGAAGGCCGGCGGGTTCAACCCGGAGAAGGCCGCTGCCAGCACCTGGGTGTATACGATCGCCCGCAACTGCCGGACCGATATGTTCCGGCGGTTGCAGAAATTCGATACCCCCCTGGCCGAGGAAGATGTGTTCCCGGACCAGGAGAGCGAGGAGCCCTTTGCCCTGCTGCAGGGCAAGCGCAGCGAGGAGCGCGTGCGTGAGTTGATGAAGACCCTCCCGGGGGACCAGATGCAGATCCTGGCGAAGGTGTACATGGAAGGGAAATCACATGCGGAAGCCGCCGCGGAGCTCGACCTGCCCCTGGGCACGGTCAAGTCCAGGGTACGGCTGGCCATCCAGAAACTTCAAATTCAGATAGATCGTTAAAATTATGGCTAAATTTCATCCAGAACTGGACCTTTTGACCGAACACGCGGCGGGCAACCTGCCCCTGGCCCAGGCGGCCTGTGTCTCGGTTCACCTGAATTACTGTGAACAGTGCCGGCGGGCCTCGGCCCAGCTGCAGTCGCTGGGTGCAACCCTGTTCGAGGGGCTCCCCGGTGAGCCCGTTGGTGACACCCTGCTCAACATGGTGCTCGCGAGGCTGGATGACGCGCCGCCCCTGAGCTACGCCAGTAGCGCCGGGTGGTCAGCCGGCAGGACGCCGGCCATCCTGCAGCGCCTGATGAGCGGTGACTTCACCGACCTGGTGTGGAAGAAAATCACCAGCACTCTGCGCATCAGCTACCTGAAAACAGGTGATCCCAACTATGAATTCGCCCTCTACCACATCAAGGCGGGCGGCAGGATTCCTGAGCACACCCACCGCGGCCCCGAAATGACACTGGTGCTCGAGGGTGGATTCTCGGACGCGGACGGCAGCTATCACCAGGGCGACTTCCTGCTGCGCCAGCCAGGCGACGTCCATGCGCCCACCGCGGTGCAATCGGAAGACTGCATCTGCCTGGCGGTACTCGATGCCCCGCTGAAGTTCACCGGCATGCCCTATCGCTGGATGAACCCCTTCCTGCAGCTGCAGCCGGGTTAAGCAACTGTTTCCCGCACCCCCCACCGCTCGGGTGGGGCGGTCGCCAGCGCCTTGTTTTATATTCACCCTGTGAATAGTCTTCATCATTCACGCAAACCGCCGGCTGTGCTACAGTCTGCGGCCGCCTGCTGCCCGCAGTGGCAGGTTTTGGCGACAGCACTAAAAAATATTCAGGTACGGGGGTATACACCGCAATGCGCATCGCCATTCCCAAGGAGAACCACCCGGGCGAAAACCGGGTTCCCATTACGCCGGAATCGGCCAAGAAGCTGTGCCGCATGGGCGCGGAGCTGGTCGTCGAGGCGGGCCTGGGCACCGGCTCCGGGTTTACCGACGCCGAGTACATAGAGGCGGGGGCCACTGTCTCGGCCGACCGCAGCGCCCTGTTCAGCGGTGCCGATGTGCTGCTGCGGCTGCGCAAACCCGCGCTGGACGAAATCGGGCTGATGAAGCGTGGCTGCATCCATATCAGCTACCTCGACCCGTTCAACGAGCGCGAGCTGGTAACCGCGCTGAAGGACGCGGGCATCACCGCCATCAGCATGGAAATGATCCCGCGCACCACCCGCAGCCAGAAGATGGATGCGCTGAGCTCCCAGGCCAACCTGGCCGGCTATGTCATGGTGCTGCTGGCCGCTACCCACCTGCCGCGTATTTTCCCGATGATGATGACGCCCGCCGGTACGCTCAAACCCGCCAATGTATTCGTCATCGGCGCCGGGGTCGCGGGCCTGCAGGCTATCGCCACCGCCAAGCGCCTCGGCGCCCGGGTCACTGCCTTCGACACGCGCCCCGTGGTCGCTGAGCAGGTGCAGTCCCTGGGCGCCAAGTTCCTCGAGATCGACCTGGGCGAGACCGGCCAGACCGCCGGCGGCTACGCCCTGGAGCTGACCCCGGAGCAGGTGGAAAAGCAGCGCCAGGCCCAGAAGGACGTCATTGCCAAGTCCGACGTGGTGATCACCACGGCCCAGGTGTTCGGCCGCAAGCCGCCGGTACTGGTGACCAGGGACATGGTGGAAGGCATGGCCCCGGGTTCGGTGATCGTCGATATGGCCGCCGAGACCGGCGGCAACGTCGAGGGCTCGGTGCCCAACGAGATTGTAAAGGTGGGCGGTGTCACCATCATCGGCAAGGGTAACCTGGCCGGAGAAGTGGCGCGCCACGCCAGCCAGATGTATTCATCCAACCTGTTCAACCTGGTGGAGGACAACTGGAACGAGGAACTCAAGCAGTTCGTGGTGGATTTCGACGACGATATCCTGCCCGGCTGCATCATTACCCACGGTGGTGAGGTGGTGAACGAGACTATCAAGAAAATCATGGAAGGGGGTGCCTAGCATGACAACAGTTTTCCTGACATTTATCCTCATGCTGACCATCTTCCTGGGCTTTGAGCTGATCAACAAGGTGCCGGCCACCCTGCACACCCCCCTGATGTCAGGCGCCAATGCCATCTCCGGCATCACCCTCGTGGGCGCCATCAGCCTCGCTGGTAACGGCCAGCACAACATGACCGAGTGGCTGGGCGTGGCGGCCGTGGCCCTGGCCACGGTCAACGTGGTGGGTGGTTACATGGTGACCGACCGCATGCTCGCCATGTTCAAGAAGAAGGGGAGCTGAGCGCCATGGATAGCCTGATTCAATACAGTTATGTGGTGGCGGCCGCCCTGTTCATTTATGGCCTGAAGCAACTGGGCTCGCCCGCCACAGCGCGCCGGGGCAATTTCATTTCCGCTGTCGCCATGCTGCTCGCAGTAGTGGCGGCCCTGCTGGCCCAGGGCATCGAGTACCAGTGGGTCGCACTGGGTATGCTGGTCGGCGCGGTCATCGGCGGCGCCGCCGCGCGCATGGTGCAGATGACCGCCATGCCGGAAATGGTAGCCCTGTTCAACGGCTTTGGCGGCCTCGCCAGCCTGCTGGTTGGCTGGGCGGCCCTGGTCCCGGGATCTACCACCTTCACCCTGGTGACTATCATCCTGTCCATCCTGATCGGCGGCGTGACGTTCACCGGCAGCATGATCGCCTACGGCAAGCTCAGCGAGCGGATCGGCAGCGGCGCGGTGCTGTTCAACGGCCAGCAGGTGGTCAACAGCCTGATCGTACTGGGTATCCTGGCCGGGTCCGTCATGTTCTGCCTGGAGCCTGACAATCACCTGTGGTTGTACCTGGTGGTGGCCCTGTCACTGGTATTCGGCGTGATGGCGGTCATTCCGATCGGCGGCGCCGATATGCCGGTGGTGATCTCCCTGCTGAACTCCTATTCCGGCCTCGCGGCCTGTGCCGCGGGTTTTGCGGTGAACAACAATATCCTGATCGTCGCCGGCGCGCTGGTGGGCGCCTCGGGCATCATCCTCACCCAGATCATGTGCAAGGCGATGAACCGGTCCCTGGCCAACGTCCTGTTCAGCGGCTTTGGCAGCGGCAAGGTTGAAGAGAGCGCAGTGGAAGGCGAGATCAAGCCTATCAACGTCGAGGACGCCTACTACATCCTCGAAGCTGCAAGCAACGTGGCGATCATTCCCGGCTATGGCATGGCAGTGGCCCAGGCCCAGCACGTGGTCAAGGAGCTGGCTGAACTGCTGGAGCGCAATGGCGCCGAGGTGAATTTCGGGATCCACCCGGTGGCGGGCCGGATGCCGGGCCACATGAACGTGCTGCTGGCGGAAGCCGATGTGCCCTATGACCAGTTGCTGGAGATGGACGATATCAACCCCCGGATGGAGCACGTCGACGTCGCCATCGTGATCGGCGCCAACGACGTGGTCAACCCGGCGGCCCGGGAGAACGAGGGCTCACCCATCTACGGCATGCCGGTGATCAATGTCGACAAGGCGCGGACCGTGTTCGTGCTGAAGCGTTCCATGGCCTCTGGCTTCGCCGGCATCGAGAACCCGCTGTTCTACAAGGACAACACGCGCATGCTGTTTGGCGACGCCAAGGAATCCATCGGTAACCTGATCCGCGAGTTCAGCGGCTGACAGCGCGCCCCGGACCCAGTTACGCCGGCCCTCGCGCCGGCGTTTTTGTTTCCGGCTGCCGGTTCAGGATATCGTTCCGCGGGCCGCTTGTCGCTGCCATGAGCCGGATCAATGATTTACGGCTCTGGACAGGCTAGCCTCAGGTTTTATGCTGGGGCAAAACCTGCCGAGAGAGTGATTATGGCCGCCAAAAAGCCGAAAACCGCCAAAAAGCCGGCGCCCGCCGCCAAAAAGACAGCGCGCGCCAAAAAACCTGCCGCCGGGCGCAAGCCTGCCGCCGGGGCCACCCGGGCGCGCCCGGCACCGGCCGTCGCCCCGCTCCCGCGGGAACGGCCCCCGCTGCTCGAAGCCCTGTACGCAGAGCACCGCCATATCGCCAGTGTAATGCAGTTGTTCAGAGAGCAGCTCGAGGCCATTGCGGCGGGTCAACTGGTGGATACCCATGTGGTATACGAGGTGATGGACTATATGGTCACCTGGCCGGACCGCTTTCACCATCCCCGGGAGGACCTGATCTATGGCCGGGTGGCTGAGCTGGACGCGGGGGCGGCCGACAGCGTGGACAGCCTGCAGCGCGACCACGATGCCATGGCGGAAACGGCTCGGGAGGTGCTGCGCAATATCCGGCAATGGCGCGATGGCGAGGTCAGCGGTGAGGAGCTGGTGAGGAGTGGCCGCGCCTATATCGACCATATGTATGAGCACATGAACACTGAGGAAAAGCTGGTGTTCCCCGAAATCGACCGTGTGCTCGGCGCCGAGGACTGGCGCGAGCTGGCGCAGGACGACCAGTTGCGCCCGGTGGCGGACCCGGTCTTCGGACCCCGGGTCCAGCGCGAGTTCCGCAACATGGCGCGCAAGCTGCGCAGCAGCGTGCGCCGGGGCGTGGAACGGGGCACCCTGGTGGAGTGGCTCAGCGTCGAGGCCGTGATGGAGTCGCTGGAGGTGGTATCCATGGCCTATGAATCCGCCCGCGGCAGCGCCGCCGAGCACGCGCGGGTGGCCTGGGACGAGGGTGTGGAACTGTTCCGGGAATCGGCGGTGACCGCGCCCTGGCGCTGCGCTGCCAATAATGCCCGGCTGGGCTTGCGCCTTATCCAGGAAGTGGCGGAGATTTCACGGCAGGCCCTGGGGGATATCTCCAGGGTCAACCAGGAGCGAAAGGCGCGGATTCGGTTGATGGACAGCTGACCGGTTCCGCATCGGTTTCGCGGAACTGCAGGCTGGCCAGGCGCTGGTACAGCTCACAGCTTTTCATCAGGTCGGCGTGGGTGCCGGTGGCAACCAGCCGCCCCTGGTCCAGCACGGCGATGTTGTCGGCGTGGAGGATGGTGGACAAGCGGTGGGCGATGATCACCGTGGTCCGGTTTTTCATCAGCTCGTGCAGTGCCTGCTGCACCTGGTGCTCGCTCTCGGTGTCGAGCGCGCTGGTTGCCTCATCCAGCAGCAGGATCTGCGGGTCGTTGAGGATCGCCCGGGCCAACGCGATGCGCTGGCGCTGGCCCCCCGACAGGCGCACCCCCTGTTCTCCCAGGTGGCTGCCATAGCCATCCGGGAGACGCTCGATGAATTCTTCCGCGTGGGCCGCCCGGGCGGCGGCGATGATCTCCGCTTCGGAGGCATCGGGCCTGCCGTAGCGGATGTTGTAGCGAACATCGCCGGTAAACAGCGCGGGTTGCTGCGGTACCAGCGCGATATGACTGCGCAACTGCTGCAGGCCCAACTCGCGAATATCCTCGCCGTTCAGCAAAACCCGGCCCTGCTGGGGATCGTAAAAGCGCTGCAGTAATTCAAACACCGTGGACTTGCCGGCACCGGATGGTCCGACCAGTGCGAGACTTTTGCCCGCCTCGATAGGCAGCGAGAAATCCCGCAGGGCCGCCTGGCCCGGCCGGGTGGGATAGTAAAAGGTTACGCCGTCCAGCCTGAGCTCCGGCCGGGCGGGCTGCACGGGCAGTTCCTGCGGGCCCGGGTCATCGATCAGGCTGCGGGTGTTGAGCAGCTCGATCAGGCGCTCCGCGGCGCCGGCGGCCCGCTGCAATTCCCCCCAGACCTCGGAAACCGTCGCAATCCCGCTGGCAACCATGATGGCGTAAAACACGAAAGCGCCGAGCTCGCCGCCGGTCATGCGGCCATTGATCACGTCCTGGCCGCCTTCCCACAGCATGCCCGCCATGCCGGCGAACACCAGCAGGATCGCGCCGCCCATCAGCAGCGCGCGCTGCCAGATCCGGCGCTGGGCGATGGCGAAGGCCCGCTCGACCTCCCGGGCAAAAGCGGCCGACTCGAAAGGCTCCTGGGTATAGCTCTGCACCACCCGTATATGCTGGATGACCTCGCCGGCGTAGCTGCCCACGCTGGCGATGCTGTCCTGGCTCTGGTTGGACAGGCGCCTCACCCTGCGCCCGAAAAACAGGATAGGCAGTAGCACCAGCGGAACGCCGACGGCGATGATCAGGCTTAGCTTGAGGTTGGTGATGAACATCATCACCAGCGCCCCGATCATCGTCAGGCTGCTGCGCAGGGCCATGCTGAAGGAGGAGCCGATAATGGTCTGCAACAGGGTGGTGTCGGTGGTCAGGCGCGACATGATCTCGCCGCTGCGGTTGAGCTCGAAAAATCCCGGGTGCAGCTGCACGATGTTGTCGAACACGGCCTTGCGCAGGTCGGCGCTCACCCGCTCGCCGAGCCAGGAAACCAGGTAAAACCGGATGAATGTGCCGATCGCGATGGCCGCGGCGATGGCGATCAACAGGCTCACGGCGGCGAGCAGGTCGGCGCTGTCGCCGCCGCCGAAGCCCCGGTCGATGAGTACCTGCAGGCCCCGGCCCATGGACAGGGTGGCACCGGCGGTGAACAGCAGCGCCAGGCTCGCTCCCACCAGGCGCAGCTTGTAGGGTCTCAGGAAACCGATGACCGGCAGCAGCGAGGGCAGCTTCGAAGGTTTCGCCCCGACTACCACCGCTTATTCGGTTTCATTTTTTTTGTTGCGGGTAATAAAGCCACCGAAAAACACGCCCAGCTCG